>NZ_JAGYFZ010000053.1:0-39976 GCF_019946675.1 Pseudomonas sp. BF-B-15 | reverse complement strand
GGTTAGCCGCCCCCGGCCATGGATGGCCGATGGCGGCGGGCCCACGGAGCAGGACCGGAGCGAGGGCATGCCGAGCGACAGCGAGGCACCGAACGAAAGGGGCAAGAGCCCTTGGTTACTTGGGGCTCTTCCAAGTGACTCGCCGTAAGGGCGAAACCGCCAGCCGCCATCACCAAAAAAACGGATATTCACACCAACCGCAAAAAACACCAAACCTCACTCACCCACCCGCCGCCCCGGAAAAAACAACTCAAAACACGTCACCCCCTCACTGCTGCTCACACTGTAAGCCCCGTTATGCAACTGCATGATCGTCGCCACGATCGACAGCCCCAAACCATTGGAATGAGCCGAACGCTCGCGGGATTCGTCAACCCGGTAAAAGCGTTCAAACAGCCGGGGCAGGTGCTCGGCAGGGATGGTCTGGCCAACGTTACGCACGATCACCCGGATACCCTCAGCCGAAGGTATGGCGCGAATGACCAGCTCAGAATGCGCCGCGCCATATTTGATGGCATTGGCGCACAGGTTGGCCAACGCACGGCGCAGCAGCATCGGCTCAGCCCAGATCACGCCGCTGCCCTGGGCATCGATGCTGATCCCGACATCCGCCGCCAGCCCTTCAAAATAGTCGGCCATACGTTCCATTTCGTCAGCGGCATCCAGCTCCTGGCGTTGGCTCAGGGCACTGGCCGGGTCGGTACGCGCCAGAAACAGCATGTTGTCGAGCATCCGCGCCAGACGCTCAAGCTCTTCGACGTTGGAGGCGAGCAGTTGCTGATAGGCCTCGACGCTGCGGTTCTGCTGCAACGCAACCTGGGTTTCGCCGAGCAGGTTGTTGATCGGCGTGCGCAATTCATGGGCCATGTCGGTCGAGACCTGACCCAGTTGCACGAAGCCCTTGCCCAAACGGTCGAGCATTGCATTGAGCGCGTCGATCATCGGCAGCAGCTCCCGTGGCGCGCCCTGGCCATCGAGGCGCTCGGTGAGGTTGCCGACGCCGATGCCGTGGGCATGCCGGGCCAGGCGTCGCACGGGCAGCAAGCCACGATGCACCAGCAGATAGCCGGACAGCGCCAGCAGAATCGCCGCCACGCTGGCGAACAGGTACACGTTGAGGCGGTAGCGGACGAGCACGGCGGTGCGCTCGGTCATCAGGCGTCCGGTGACCACCTGCAAGCTGCCCATATCGTCGGATTCGATGGTCGCCGCGACGGCCGCGAAAGGGACGCCGTCCACGCCGGGATAGTGCTGCACATCGGCCAGGCTCAACGGATGGTCCATCGACACCGGTGCCAGCGATGGCAAGGCGAGGTTGCCGGGATTGACCACCAGCAGCGGCTTTTGTCCGGCGGCGCCAATGGTCAGCAGGGCTTCGCGATTGCCCAGCATGTTCTGAAACAGCGCCGGTTTGGTCCTGATCAGCTCCAGCGTATTGCTGTCGTTGAGGAAGGTGCGCAGTTGATCGATGCGGTTCACCAGGGCCGCGTCGTCGCGGCGGATCAGCTCGCGCTCCAGGTCGCGGTACAGCGCCACGCCCAACAGGGTCAGCGAGACAAACGCGAGCAGGGCAAACACCAGCGCCAGGCGCAGTGTCAGGGAATGGCGAAGGCGACTCATGCCTGGGTGTCGAAGCGGTAGCCGATACCGCGCACGCTGTGGATCAGCTTGAGCTGGAACGGGTCGTCGATTTTCAGGCGCAAGCGCCGCACGGCGACGTCGACGACGTTGGTGTCACTGTCGAAATTCATGTCCCAGACCCGTGACGCGATCATCGAGCGCGACAAGACCTGGCCTTGATGCGTGGCAAACAAATGCAGCAGGGCGAATTCCTTGTTGGTCAGGGTGATCTTCACGCCTGCGCGGGTGATGCGGCGCTTGAGCACGTCGATCTGCAGGTCGTCCACCTGCAGTTGTTCTTCTTCGCGGGTGGGGCCGCGGCGGGTCAGGGTGCGCAGGCGCGCCACCAGTTCGGCGAAGGAAAAAGGCTTGATCAGGTAATCGTCGGCGCCCAGTTCCAGGCCCTTGATGCGGTCGGCGATGTCATCCCGCGCGGTGAGAAACAACACCGGCGTGTCGGCTTCCTTGCGCAAGCGGCGCAGAACCTCCCAGCCATCCATTTTCGGCATCATCACGTCCAGCACGATGACATCGAAATCGTGCTCCAGAGCCAGGTGCAGGCCATCGATGCCGTCCCGCGCCAGGCTGACGGAGTAACCGAGCTCCTGCAGGCCGTTGAGCAGGTAATTGCCTGCCTTGGGTTCGTCTTCGACTACCAGGATATTCATGGGGTTTGTGCCTCAGCCAATTGGCGCCAGTGTAGCCGGATCAATGATCGTTGGTGCAGCCCGTGCCGTTGACCTGGTAATCGAGGACGTGCTCGCGACCCTGGTGGTCGAGGTAGTCGAGTCGCGCCGGGATCACGCCGCATTGCTGCGAGATGTCGGTACTGGCGAGGACTTTGGCGACGTCCATGTGCACGAAGAAACCGGTCTTGTCGTGGATCACCGGCGCAGTGGTCTGCGTATCGGCAAACGCCGAGCCGGTGGCGAGGAGGGCGGCGAAACCGAGGATTAACATTTTCATGAGGTGTCTCTCTATTCAGGTTGGCTGCCGGGAATGGCCTGACAGTGAGTTCAGGTTAACCAGGCGATCCGGACAGCCGACCAACAGTTCAATGACAAAGTTGTAATGAAACCGGGCCTGGCGTTATGGCTGGCGGCCGGAGGCTTCGAGGATCAGGTCGGCGATTTCTTTGGAATGGGAAACCAGCGACAAATGGCTCGACGGCAGCTCGATGGTGGTCGCGCCCATGCGTTTGGCGAGGAAGCGTTCGAGGTCCGGGTTGATGGTCTGGTCGAGGCTGGAGACCGCGTACCACGACGGTTTGCTGTGCCAGGCGGCTGCGGTGGTGCGATCAGTGAATAGGGTTTTGGCAATCGGCTGCTGCACGGCGAACAGTTGCATCGCCTTGTCGTGGGGCACGTCGCTGGCGAAATATTTGAGGAAGGCATCCTGTTTCAGGCTGACGAAACCGTCGTGTTCTTCGGTGCCGGCTCGCACGGGCATGGTCGGGTATTTGGCTGACAGGGCGACGAAATCTTCCCCGGCGTCCGGGGCGCGGGCCGCGACGTAGACCAGCGAGCTGACCTTTGGATTGACCCCGGCTTCACTGACCACGGTGCCGGCGTAGGAGTGGCCGACCAACACCGTCGGGCCGTCCTGTTGGTTGAGTACACGTTGGGTGGCGGCGACGTCATCGGCGACCGAGGTCAACGGGTTTTGAACGGCGGTGACGTGCAATCCGGCGGCCTGCAACCGCGCAATCACGTCCGCCCAGCTCGAGCCATCGGCCCAGGAACCGTGTACCAGCACGACGTTGTCGGCCTTGACCGGCGCGATGTCACCGGCCATGGCGGAGCCGGTGCCGAGCATCAGCAGGCTGGCGGCGATCAGGCAGAGTTTGTTCAATGGTTTCATGGTATCGACCCTTGTCATCATCAGTGAGAGGCGTCACCCGGTGTGGGTGACTGACGACGCCACTTTAGGAAGCGAGGGTGCTGGCTACGCTGACAACTCGATGACAAGTTTGTAATGCACGGCCATTGGGTTTTGCGGTGATCTTGCGGCCGCCATCGCCGGCAAGGATTCGGTACAAACGCCGCAAACCTGTAGGAGCCGGCTTGCTGGCGATGGGGCCGGTGGGAGCACCTAACGCTGAAGGTCTTCCCTTTCGGCCTGCTGCGCAAACCATTGCAGGACCATCGCGCAAGCCGGATGAGCAACGGCTGAAGGTTGCAGATTCAACGCGTAAATACCGCGTGTTGCCAACGGCCGGCCAAACGGGATAACCAGTACCCCTCGCTCTATCGACTCGCCTGCCAGCGTCATATCCGTCATCGCCACACCCAATCCTCTCGCCGCCGCGTCCAGCGCCAGTTCATCGAGGTTGAAGGGGATGTGCCGGTAATCATCCAGCGATTTACCGCCATTGGCCGACAACCACTGAGCCCAATCATTGCGGTCCGCCGAGCGATGCAACAGCGGGAAACTCACCAGGTCTTCCACCGCTGCCAATGGCCGCGTCGAGGTGCCCAGCCCGGGCGCGCACACCGGCACCAACGCTTCCTTGAACAAGGTCAGGCTATCCGGATCAGCAGACGGCTCGGGCAGATAGAGAATGTACGCATCACTGTCGATGGCCGGCTCCACCACTTCTGTCGCCACGGTCTCGATCGACAGCGAAACCTGCGGATGACTTCGATAAAACTCGCTCAACTTCGGCAGCAACCAACGAACCGCCAGCGACACATGCATGCGGATGCGGAAGGGGCGTTCCTGTGGCGAGAGGCGGTCCTCCAGGGTTTTCAGTTGCGCCAGGATATTTCGTGCGGTTGCCAACACCTGTTCGCCTTCCGGCGTCAGTCGCACATGGCGGCTGTTCCGCGCAAACATCGGCACGCCAAAGTGGCTTTCCAGCAGCTGAATCTTTCGGCTCACCGCACTTTGGGTCAGGCACAGCCTGGCGGCCGCTTGGGTGAAGCTGCCCGAGTCGGAGACTTCCACCAGCGCCTGCAAGGCCTGGAGCGAAGGAACGTGGCGAATTTTATCCATGCGTTTTATGAATGGCTCGATGATTTTATAACGTTGGTTGTATCACTACAGGCCTTATAGATTCTAGCTCTGGCGAGCGTTTCCGGAAACGTCCATGCGATTACAGCATGCGCTCGCAGAATGACAGTCAATGAGGTGAGGCATGACCAATGAATGTGGCTGGATTGCGCAGGCGGGAAGTTCAGCCGCTCGCGGTCCTCTCAAAGGCACGGTAAAAGCCGACTGGCTGATTATCGGTGCCGGTATCACCGGGCTGAGTGCCGCGCACTCGCTCGCGCAATTGCACCCTCAGGCGCGGATCGTGATCGTCGACCGGCAGCGTGCGGCGCAGGGCGCTTCGGCGCGCAACTCAGGCTTCGTCGTAGGCCACGAACACCCGACCAGGGACGAGTTGATCGGCAACCACGGGTTTGCCGGTTATGAAGTGGACACCGCGATTTCACGGGCTGCCAGCGACGAAGTGCGCCAACGCATCGCCCGTCACGGTATCGAATGCGACTTCAGGGATTGCGGTTACTTCTTCGCGGTCAGCGACCCAGGCAAGTTGACCGATGTCGAGGGCAAACTGGCGACGCTACGCGCCGTCGGCGCCTCTGCTGAATTTCTGCAAGGTGAACAGCTGAGCGAAAAACTCGGCACCCGGCACTACCAGGCCGCGATCTGGTGCGGTCAGGGCAACGCGCTGCTGCAACCGGCGAAATACGTGAAGGGCTTGCTGGATGCACTGCCGGACAACGTGACCGTGTTCGAGAACACCGACATCACCGGCCTGGAGCGTCTGGGCAAAGGACGAATTCGCGCCAATGGCATCGCTGGCAGTATCGAGGCGACGCAAGTCCTGGTGTGCCTGAACGCGTTCATTCCCCGGTCGGGCATAGAGGACAGCGGAACCTTCCCGATGGAACTCAGCGCCAGCCTTACCCGGCCGCTCAGCGATGAAGAGTTCCAGTCCATCGGCGCCGTCGAACCGTGGGGCGTGCTCTCCACCCGGCCGCTCGGCGCCACGGTGCGCCTGACCCCGGACCGTCGCGTGATGATCCGCAACACTGCGGAGTACCGCTCCCGTGACCTGACCGACAGTGAACTGCTGCATCGGCGCAAACACCATGTGCTCGGCTTGCAACGGCGCTTTCCGTTTTTGCGCGAGCAGGACATCCAGTACACCTGGACCGGACATTTGAGCGCCTCGCGCACCGGGCAACCCTATTTCGGCAAGGTCGAAGAGGGCGTGTTTGCGGTGGCCGGCTGCAATGGTTCGGGTGTCGCGCGCGGCACGCTGTGGGGGCGATTGCTCGCCGAAATGGCCTCGGGCACCAGCTCGCCGATCCTCGAATCGGTCATGCGCAGGGCGCAACCGGGCTGGCTGCCGCCAAAGCCCTTGCTCGATATCGGTGCCATGCTTCGCATGCGCGTGGAGGCGGTCAGGGCCAGAACAGAAATCTAGAAACCCCGGCGATCAAAAAACAACAAAAGCTCATCAATAAGGTGATTGAACATGCGCGCGAACACAATTCCCCTGATGGTTGTACTGACCACGTTGTCGGCCGCCACGTACGCCGACGAAGTCGTCAATATTTCCAACTGGAACGGCTACATCGCCGAAGACACCCTGACCAGCTTCACCCAGGCAACCGGGATCAAGGCGACTTACGACATCCACGACAGCAACGAAGTGCTGGAATCGAAGTTGATGACCGGCAACACCGGCTACGACGTGGTCAGCCCTTCGAACCATTTCCTGTCGCGCCTGATCAAGGCCGGGGCCATTCAGAAACTCGACCGGAGCCAGTTGCCGAACTGGAAAAACCTGGACCCGGCGCTGATGAAAAAACTCGAAGTGAACGACCCAGGCAACCAGTACGGCTATCCATACATGTGGGGCACGGCGGGGATCGGTTACAACGTCGAGAAGATCAAGGCGATCTTCGGCAACACCGATGTCACCCATTCCTGGAAGCTGTTTTTTGAAGAAGAAAACATCAAGAAACTCAGCCAGTGCGGCGTGGCGATCATCGATAACCCGACGCAAATCCTGCCAATCACCCTCAATTACCTGGGCCTGCCGCCCCATAGCCACGAACCGGCGGACTACAAGAAAGCCGAGCAGGCGCTGCTGAAAATCAGGCCGTACGTGCAGTATTTCCACGCGTCCAAGTACATCAGTGACCTGGCGAACGGCAATGTCTGCGCGGTGATCGGCTTCAACGGCGACATCGTTCAGGCGGCCGCCAGCGCCAAGGAAGCGAACAACGGCATCGACATCGCTTACTCGATTCCTGATGAAGGCTCGACCCTGTGGTTCGACATGGTGGTCATGCCCAAAAGCGCGCCGCACGAGAAAAACGGCTACGCCTACATGAACTACCTGCTGACGCCGCAAGTTATTGCCAACATCAGCAACAGCATCCACTACGCCAACCCCAACCTCACTGCGGATCAATATGTGACCCCGGCCGTGAAGCAGGACCTGGCGATCTACCCGCCGAAGAGCGTGCTGGACAAGCTGTTTACCGTCGAGGAACTGCCGGCGGCGATTGCGCGGTTGAGCACGCGTCTGTGGACCAAGTTGAAAACCAATACTTGAGGGTGATTGCCCTTTCCTTGACATGTGCAGGTCAGGGAAGGGGCAGTGTCAGCGGGTCAATTCCGGTCAACGACGCTCAAAGCCATCGCGCAACCCTGCAACTACTCCCACCGCGACGGCCACCACTTTGAGTCCGTGCAACGCGTCGTGCGCCAACGCCGTACGTCCATGCAGGCGTCTTCCTGAAATGAACTGATTCACTGTTGTATGCCGCCATTCCAACCATGGCCTACGCTTATCCCGAGATGGCTGTTCAACGATCCGGATTTATACCCGGAGCGACGTTCAGCCGGCGCCCCATAAAAACAAAAGTCCCGGGAGAAAACGCATGTTCGCATCGTTACGTCGATCCACCCTTTGCCTCGCGGTTGTCGTCACTGCCGCTGTGCTCACAACGCCTGCCTTTGCGCTGGAAACCGTCAAGTTCATGGCCCCAGGTTCCGTGGGGGGCGGTTATGACCAGACCGCACGCGTGCTGGGCAAAGCCTTGATTGAAGCCAATGTGGCCAAATCCGTCACCTTCGAAAACAAGGGCGGCGCGGGGTTTCGGCAGTCGTCATCCGCTGCGCGATCTCGCCATAGGCATTGCCCTGACGCTCCCGATTTATTGGCTGTTCAATGCCGGGCTGGGGGTTTCCCTTCCGCCGCTTGTCAACGCCTGGATCTGATTCAGGCCGCAGGAGATCAACAGGGTGGATATTCTCGCAAGCCTGGCAATGGGGTTTTCCTCGGCCCTGACGCCGATCAATCTGATGTGGGGGTTCATTGGTTGCCTGCTCGGCACCGCCATCGGCGTCTTGCCGGGCATCGGGCCGGCGCTGACCGTGGCGCTGTTGCTGCCCATTACCGCGAAGGTCGATCCCACCGGCGCGCTGATCATGTTCGCCGGCATCTACTACGGCGCTCAGTTCGGCGGCTCCACGACCTCCATTTTGCTCAATACCCCAGGGGAATCGTCTTCCATGGTCACGGCCCTGGAAGGCAACCTCATGGCCCGCAATGGTCGAGCGGGGCCGGCCTTGGCCACGGCGGCCATCGGGTCCTTTGTGGCAGGCACTATTGCCACGGTTCTGCTGACCTTGTTTGCGCCCATTGTGGCGAAACTGGCACTGAAGTTCGGGCCTGCGGAGTATTTCGCGATTCTGGTGCTGTCGTTCACGACGGTGTCTGCGGTGCTCGGGGCGTCGATGTTGCGCGGCTTTGCATCCCTGGGGATTGGCTTGACCATCGGTTTGATCGGGCTGGACTCGACCTCGGGTATCGCTCGTTACACCTTGGGCGTACCGGAACTGGTCGATGGCATCGAAGTCGTGTTGGTGGCGGTCGGGCTGTTTGCGGTGGGCGAGGCGTTGTACAGCCTGCTGTATCAGAAAGAAGAGGCCTCCGGTCGACACCGCATGTCCTCGTTGTGGATGACGCGCGCCGACTGGAAACGCTCGGTTCCCGCCTGGCTGCGAGGGACGCTGATCGGTTTTCCTTTCGGTTCGATTCCGGCTGGTGGTGCGGAGATTCCGACGTTCCTGTCCTATTCGACCGAGCGCAAACTCAGCAAGTATCCGAAAGAGTTTGCCGCCAACAAAGGCGAGGGCGCCATCGAGGGCGTCGCCGGCCCTGAAGCGGCGAACAACGCAAGCGCCACCGGTTCGTTGGTGCCGTTGCTGACGCTTGGTATCCCGACTTCCGCCACGGCAGCCATCCTGTTGGCGGCGTTCCAGAACTACAACCTGCAACCGGGGCCGCTGCTGTTTGAAACCTCGGGTGCACTGGTCTGGACCCTGGTGGCTTCGCTGTATATCGGCAACGTCATCCTGCTGGTGCTGAACCTGCCGTTGGTGGGGCTGTGGGTCAAACTCCTGCAAATCCCCCGGCCTTATCTGAATGCCGGGATTCTGGTGTTCGCCACCATCGGCGTGTATGGCATGCGTCACTCATCTTTCGACCTGTTGCTGATGCTGGCGATCGGGTGGGGCGGGGTGTTGATGCGTCGGTTCGACTTCCCCGTCGCGCCGGTGATCGTGGGTATGCTGCTGGGGCCGATGGCGGAGAAACAACTGCGTAACGCGTTGTCGATCAGCGAGGGCGACTGGACGGTGTTTCTGACACAGCCGATTTCCGCCGCGTTTCTGGCGTTGACGTTGCTGGTGCTGGTGGTGCCGCATTTGCTGCATGCCAGGGGCATCAAGTTGCATGAGGATGATTGAGCCTGTGCGGTGGCGACCTGATTCTGCGGATGTACTCGTTCCCCTGTAGGAGCCGGCTTGCTGGCGATAGCGGTGGGTCAGTCAACTATTTATTGACTGGACGGACGCCTTCGCCAGCAAGCCGGCTCCTACAGTTGATTTGTGTCATGGTCGAGTACCGCGTCCGCATGAAGTTGCCGCCCCCCGTTGTTTTTGCTGATGAATACATTCGCATCAACGTTATGTCCGTTAGGCGATATCTACTGGCTTGTTAGCGTTAGTCGGTAATCGGCAGGCGCGTTAGAGTCGACCCACGCCCCTCGCCACCGCCGGATTATACCGATGACTCGCCCCCGTTTTTTACCCGACAACTTCACCCTGACCCTGATCGGCGTGGTGATTCTCGCCAGCCTGCTGCCCGCCAGCGGTCAGGTCGCGGTCGGTTTTGGCTGGCTGACCAACATCGCCATTGCCCTGCTGTTTTTCCTGCATGGCGCCAAACTGTCGCGTGAATCGATCATCGCCGGGGCTGGCCACTGGCGCCTGCATTTGCTGGTGTTCAGCCTGACGTTTGTCCTGTTCCCCTTGCTTGGGCTGGCGCTCAAACCCTTGCTGTCGCCGATGATCGGTGCCGACCTGTACATGGGCATGCTTTACCTTTGTGCGCTGCCCGCTACGGTGCAATCGGCGATTGCGTTCACGTCCCTGGCGCGCGGGAATATTCCGGCGGCGATTTGCAGTGCGGCGGCCTCCAGCCTGTTCGGGATTTTCCTCACGCCGTTGCTGGTGACCTTACTGCTGAATGTGCACGGCGAAGGCGGCTCGACGCTCGATGCAATCCTGAAGATCAGCGTGCAACTGCTGCTGCCGTTCATTGCCGGACAGATCGCCCGACGCTGGATCGGCGCCTGGGTTGCGCGCAACAAGAGCTGGCTGAAATTCGTCGACCAGGGCTCGATCCTGTTGGTGGTTTACGGCGCGTTCAGCGAGGCGGTGATCGAAGGGATCTGGCATCAGATACCACTCTGGGAACTGGCCGGACTGGTGGTCGCTTGCTGCATTTTGCTGGCGTTGGTCTTGCTGGCGTCCACCGTGCTGGGCAAGGCGTTCGGCTTCAATCAGGAAGACCGCATCACCATCCTGTTCTGTGGTTCGAAGAAGAGCCTGGCCACCGGCGTGCCGATGGCCCAGGTCCTGTTCGCCGGCAGCACCATGGGTGTGTTGATCCTGCCGTTGATGCTGTTCCACCAGATTCAACTGATGGTCTGCGCCGTGTTGGCGCAGCGCTATGCCAATCGCAAGGAAACCATCCCTGAACTCATGGCTCAGGTTGATCCTTGATCTCCGGTCTGGCTGACAACTATTGCCCGTCCACCAGCCGAGGCAGCCCCAACGGGTTGAAATCACGCAATACCTCAGGCAACAGCGCGTCCGGAAAACCCTGGTAAGCCACCGGCCGCAGGAAGCGTTCGATCGACGTCATGCCCACCGAGGTGAAGCGACTGTCCGAGGTCGCCGGAAACGGACCGCCGTGAACAGTGGCGTGCGTCACCTCCTGCGGATGGGCGAAGGCGTTGACGACGATGCGTCCGGTTCTGCGCTCCAGCACCGGCAACAAGCGCCGGGCCAGTGGCAAGTCAGTTGTTTCGGGGTGCAGGGCGGCGCTGAGTTGGCCTTTGAGCGAGCGGGCAATGGCGAGCAGTTCAGCCTCGTCCTCGACGGTCACCAGCAGCGCCGATGGTCCGAAGACTTCCTGCGACAGGGTGGCTTCCTCGAGGAAACGTTGGCCGGTGACCTCCAGTAACGCCGATTGGCCGTCAACGTCGGCGCTGGCGGCCGTGCCTTCGGCGATGCGCTGCGCACCGGCGTTTTCCATCGCGGCGAGACCGTTCAGGTAAGACGCATGGATCCCCGGCGTCAGCATCGTGCGGGCTGCAGCCTCACTGACGCGCTGCACCATGGCGGCGCGCAGCGCTTCAAGGCCGGCGCCTTTGATCGCGATCAGCAGAGCGGGCCTGAGGCAGGCTTGCCCGACATTGACCAGCATGCGCTCGATAAAGCCATCGCCGATCTGCGCGCCGCGCTCGGCCAGGGCTGCGGGCAGGATGAATGTGGGGTTGATGCTGGTCATTTCGGTAAACACCGGGATGGGATCGGGCCGCAGTTGCGCACGCCGATACAGCGCCATGCCGCCTTGTTCCGAACCGGTAAACGTCACGGCTTTAATCAAAGGATGATCGACCAGCGCTTCGCCGATGGTGTTGCCGCTGCCGCGTACCATCGAGAAGACCCCCTCGTGCAACCCGTGCTCCTGCACGGCCTTCTGGATGGCCCGTGCCTGGATTTCCGAAGCACCCGGATGGGCGTTGTGCGCTTTGAGGATGACGGTCGCGCCGGCGGCCAATGCCGAAGCGGTGTCGCCACCGGCCACGGAATAGGCAATCGGAAAGTTGCTCGCACCGAAAATGGCCACCGGGCCGATGGCCATTTTCTGCAGGCGATGGTCCATGCGCGGGCGAGGCTGACGATCAGGTTGTGCCGGATCGATGGCCAGTTGCAGGAAGCGGCCTTTGCGCACGACCTCCGCGAACTGACGGAACTGGACGGCGGCTCTGCTCGCTTCGCCCTCAAGCTGAGCTTCTGGCAAACCTGTTTCGAGCGCGGCCCGTGCCGCCAGCTCCTTGCGCACGGCCTCGAGATTGTCGGCAATGCTCTCGAGAAACGCTGCGCGCCGTGCGAGTGACGTATGGCTGTAACTGTCGAACGCTTCGTCGGCGAGCGTTGCCGCCTGGTGGACTTGCGCGACGCCGCCGAGGGCAAAATCCGGTTCGATCAACGTGTTGGTCGCGGGGTTGAGCGCTTTCATCGTTCCTTCGGTGGCCGCGACATCGTGGGTCCCGATGATCAGGTTTCCTGTCAGTTTCATCATCGGTTATTCCTGCCCTGCGAGGGCGGCGACGAGTTCGTCCGTGGTCACAATCGAATGGGCAAACGTGGGGCCGTTCAGCTCGTGGGCGGCGTGCATCATTTCCGGGCGGAAGGCGGCGGTCGCATCGCGCACCAGGGTGACGTGGTAACCCATTTCCGATGCATAACGGGCGGTCGCTTCGATGCAGGTGTTGGCCAGCAGACCGACGATGATCACGTGGGTGATGCCTTTTTGCTTGAGGCGAAAATCCAGGTCGGTGTTGGCGAAACCACTCGAACCCCAATGCTCCTGCACGACGATGTCACCGTCCTTCGGCGCAAAATCCGGATGCCATTCGCCGCCCCATTCCCCGCGTGCAAAGTGGTGCATGTGCATGATCTTGCACTGGGTCGGCGTTGGATGGTCCCAGCCTTCGTAGTCACCGTGTTCCCAGCGATGGTGCGGTACGATGACGACCGGAATGTCGAGGGCGCGAACCGTGCGGTCGAGCGTGCGCAGGTTGTCGAGCAGGCCGACTTGCTCGGCGATCGGCTTGATCAGGGGAAAGACCTTGCCGTCTTCCGAGAGGAAATCGTTGTACGGATCGACCAGCAGATAGGCGGTCCTGTTGAGCGGATAAAGGGCGTTCGACATGACGATGTTCTCCACAAAAGTTGAGTGATCGGTGCCGGGGACTTGCCTGGGCATCTTGTTGATATGATAATCATAGTTACAGCGAAAGAGGCAAGCCCGTATGTCGACCAACATTGCTGCTCCCGACACTCTATGCCCGATTGCGCGGGCCGAGACAGTCGTGGGCGACCGCTGGACCGTGCTGGTCCTGCGTGAGTTGTTCATGGGAAGTCATCGATATGACGAGATCCAGGCGCAGACCGGCGGCACCCCGCAAATGGTCGCTACACGCCTGAAAAACCTGGAAGCCGACGGCCTGGTAGAACGCCGTCTCTACAACGAACGGCCACCGCGCTACGAGTATCACCTCACCGCGAAAGGGCAGGCCTTCTACTCGGTGGTGTTGGCACTGCGCGCCTGGGGGGAAACCTGGTGCAAGTCGCCGGAAGAAGGGTTGGCGGTGGTGTACACCCACAAAACCTGTGGCGAGCCCGCCGGGTTAGGGCCGCTGTGCGCCCATTGCGGTGAGCTGTTGCGCCGCGAAGAGTTGATCAGTGAGCAGAGCGCGGCGTACCGCGCAGAGAGGCAGGCGCGGCGTGAGGCGTTCAAGGGCAGTCGAAGCGCGTAGCCACCCGCCACAGAGCAGCACGTTGGCGTGCTGCTCTGTGGCGGGTTATTCCGCAGCGAGTGCTGTACGGGCAACTTCGGCGAAATAGTGCGCCCCCGTGGCCAGCACATTGTCGTTGAAGTCATACCTGGCGTTGTGAAGCGGAGTCCCCCCTTCATCCGCTGTGTCGCCGTTGCCGATAAACACGAAATTGCCGGGTACGACCTGCAGGAACGCGCCGAAATCCTCTGAAATCATCATCGGCTGGATGTCCGCATTCACCCGGTCCGGGCCAACAATTCGGGTCGCCGCCGCGACAGCGATGGGGGTGCACTTTTCCCAGTTCACGGTGGGCGCGAATTCATGGGTGTATTCGAACTCGCACGATGCGCCGTGGAGCCTGCAAATGCCTTCGCAGATTTCTCGCATGCGCCTTTCCAGCATGGCCTGGACTTCGGGCGCGTAGCTGCGCGTGTCGCCCTTGATGACGACGTGGGTTGGAATCGCATTGCGGATGCCATCGGTGATGAACTCTGTGCAGGAAATCACGGCCGGAACGCTCGGGTCGAGGTTGCGGGAAATCACCGTTTGCAGGGCCAGCACCACCTCGGAAGCGATGACGATCGGGTCAACCCCCATGTGCGGTCGTGCCGCGTGCGTGCCCTGGCCCTTGATCCGGATAACGAAGTTATCCTCACTGGCCATGATCCCTCCAGAGCGCGTCGCGATTGTGCCGGCGGGCAACCCCGGCATGTTATGAGCGCCGTAGATCGCATCCACCGGGAAGCGATCAAACAGGCCATCAGCGATCATCGCTTTGGCGCCACAGCCGTGTTCTTCGGCGGGCTGGAAAATGAAGCGTACCGTCCCGTTGAAATCGCGAGCGGTGGACAACAGCCTTGCGGCGCCGAGGATCATGGACATGTGGCCGTCATGACCGCAGGCATGCATTTTCCCTGCGGTTACCGAGGCGTGATGCCGCCCCGGAGCATCTTCGTGAATGTGCAGTGCATCCATGTCGGCCCGAAGCCCCACCACCGCCGGACTGTCTCCGACCTTCAAACTGGCGACCAGGCCTGTGCCGCCAATGCCCCGATGCACCTCAAGGCCCATCGACGCGAGCGCATCAGCCACGTAGTCGGAGGTGTGGATTTCTTCGAAACCGACCTCAGGGTGTTGATGGAGGTGGTGACGCCAGCTGACCAGCTGCGCGTGAAACTCGTGGTCGTCGATCACTGCATGGGCTCCTGCGTTCTGTTGATCACACATTTTTTTGTAGCTGCCATTGGTGCTGACGGGCAGTGACCGCTTGCGCGGATTCACCCACCAGACGCTCGTAGACCGACGGGGCCGTCGCACCCTCGGTACTGATGATGAGCACTCGGGAGTCTCGGTCGATGCCGACCGTTTTGGCGGTCGCCGAATCGCGTAGCAGGATTTGAAGCGCTGCCAGGCCGGCCACCGCCGACTCACCGGCCACCACAGGAATGTCGGTCGGACTGCCGTGAGCCAGCTGCTGCATGGCAGACACGGCGTCGTCGTCGCTGATGGTCATAAAGAAATCTACGCACGGTTCGAGGAATCGCCAGGCGAGGGGAGAGGTTTCGCCGCAGGCCAGGCCAGCCATGACCGAGTCAACCGAGCCTGTTGCTTTGGCGGGCAGGCCCTGAACCGCACTTTGGTACAGGCAATCCGCTTGCCGGGGTTCGACCATGACGAAGACGGGACGCTGTTCCTGGTAAATTTCCCAGAGGTAACTGCTGATGCCCGCTGCCATGCCTCCCACCCCCCCTTGCAGGAACACGTGGGTGAAAGGGCAGGTCGCCTGGGCCTTGCCCGTGGTTTGCTCAATCAACTCGGCGGCGATGGTGCCGTAGCCTTGCATCACATCGCGAGGGACGATCTCATAACCCTCATACGAGGTGTCCGACACCACCGGCCAACCGTTTTGTTCTGCCACGGCGGCGGTATGTTCCACCGACTCGTCGTAGTTACCTTCAACCCGGATGATGCGGGCGCCATACGCGGCAATGGCCGCCTCGCGCTCCGTACTCACGTTGGCATGCAAAACGATGACGCATTGGCAGCCGACGCTTTGTGCCGCAGCCGCCAGGGCTCGCCCGTGATTGCCGTCAGTGGCACTGATGACCGTGAAATCATGCAGGCGCTGCCGATATTGGCCGGTGATGAGCCCTTTGGGATCAAAGGATTCATGGGGCATCAGCCGCAGAATCAGCCTGATCAGCGCGATCGGTGCGCCGAGTGCCTTGAAGCTGCCCAGGGGTGAACGTGTCGATTCGTCCTTGACCCAGAACCCGGCCACGCCGAGTTCTTCAGCCATGCCCGGAAGTTCCCACAGCGGTGTCGCCTTTTGGTTCAGGTGTTCCCAACTCGATAGCCAGTCTCGTGACTCATGGGCCGCGTCGACACTCATGATGTCCTGAAGGTGTTTTGGGTAGGTGCTGCGAGAGGCGCGTGGGTTAGCGAAAAACATAGCGGTTCCTTGTAACGCTGGAGAAAAGGCGTGCGCGTTTTGGCGAGTTTCAGGGGCAGTCATGCCGTGGTCGTTCTGTAGCGCCCTAAAAACTGGCGAACGCGTTCACTGTCTGAGTTGGTAAAGAATTTTTCCGGTGCCGCTCTTTCAATGATCTGTCCTTTTTCAATGAACACGACCTCGTTGGAGACGGCGCGGGCAAATTCCATTTCATGGGTCACGATGACCATCGTGAAACCGTCCTCGGCCAGTGAGCGCATCACCGCCAGGACTTCCCCGACCAGTTCTGGATCGAGCGCAGACGTCGGCTCATCGAACAAGATGACTTGCGGGTTCATCGCCAAGGCTCGCGCAATGGCAACCCGCTGCCGTTGGCCTCCTGACAACGACCAGGGATAAGCATCGTGCTTGTGCGACAGGCCGACTTTCTCCAGCAGCGCAACCGCCTGATCATTGGCCTCTTTGCGACTGACACCCATGACGTGAATGGGCGCCTCGGTGACATTCTGAAGCACCGTCAGATGGGGCCAGAGATTGAAGCTCTGGAATACCATGGCGGTTCTTGCACGCATCGCCGCCAGTTCGCGATTGGACATGGCTTTGCCGCCGCCACTTTTAACGCCCATGCGATCACCGCCGATGTAGATTTCACCGGTATCAGGCACTTCCAGCCAGTTGATGCAACGCAACATGGTGGATTTGCCTGAGCCGGAAGAGCCCAGAATGCTGACAGTCTGTCCTCGCTCGACCTTGAGGTTGATGCCGCGAAGCACCTCAATGCCGGCGAAGTGTTTATGCAGGTCGCGGATTTCAACGACCGGGGCGGACTTATTCATGGACCAATCCTCTTTTCTGCGCTCGGCGACCCAGGCGACGAAGTAATGCCTCAACCAACAGGGTGATGGACCAATACAGTGCGATCACGAATATGAAGGGCGGCAACGGAACAAAATATTTGGCTTGTACAGCAGAGGCCGCAGCCGTCAGATCCATCAAAGTGATGATCGACAGGAAGGCGGTGTCCTTCAGCAGGCAGACCAATTGGTTGCCAAAGAGCGGCCCGGAACGCATCACCATTTGCGGGAGGAGAATCCTCCAGTACATGTTCGAGTTGACGAAGCCGTGGGCATAAGCCGCTTCCGCCTGGCCTGCGGGCAGCGCGGTTCTCGCCGCCCGCAGGATCTCGGCGAAATAAGCACCGTGATACGTAATCAGGGCAATGAAACCCGCCGACCATACATCCAGGCTGATACCCAGGTTGGGAAGCCCGTAGTAAAGGAGGTACAGGAAGATCAGGAAGGGCAGCATTCGCATCAGGTCCAACGCCCAGCGAACAAGCCGTCGAAACAGGTTGTCCTGTCCTTCCAGCAGGAAAGCGATAACGCAGGCCAACATAAATGAGCAGGCAGACGACACGCCAAAGAGTATGAGTGTGTTCTGCAGCCCGGCCGCGAACACGTCCAGGTTGTCCCACAGCATTTTAATTCCGTTCATGGGAGCCCCTACATGGCCAGGCGCTTGGCGCGCGAGTCTGCAATTCTCTGGAAGCGGACAAGTCCACCGATGATCACGATGTAAAGCAGGCCCGCCGCGAGGATGGGAGGAAGCGGATCGTAAGTGACGGCCGCGATCCGATTCGTCACGCGCGTCAGGTCCACAATGCCGATCATGGCGATCGCAGGACTGCTTTTGACCAACAGGGACATTTCGTTCACAAGCCCGGGAAGGCTGGTGGTCAACATCTGCGGGAGCATGATGCGGCGAAGTGTCAGCCCCGTGGTCATGCCGGCGGCTTTTGCCGCTTCCAGTTGTTCGCGCGAGAAACTGGTCAGGGCGCTGCGCCAGATCTCGGCGTTGAACGCCGTGGTGTTGAGGGTCATGGCGGCAATGGCCACCACCCGGGCGTCAACTTCCCAGCCGATGGAGGGCGCAATCACAAACAGAAACAGCACCAGCGTGACCATCGGTGTCGCTCTGATCAAACTGACATAGACAGCGAGGGCCTGGCTCAAGACCGGGATTTTTGCCGCCCGCAACATGGCAACGACAAGCCCCAGAATGATGCCGAGCACGATAGAAATGCCGGACACCCAAATGGTCGTCCAGGCCGCGTACACAAGCGTGATCCAGTCACTGCTTTGCATTGAAAACATCCTTCGAACAAGTCTTTTGGCCGTCGGCTACCTGCCGGGTCAAAAGAACGATCTACTGACCTGACCATCGCTGACACTTCTTGCGCCAACGATAGCGGCTCTCAGGTTATTTCGCGGTCAGTTGAGTGAACTGTGGCGCAGAGGTAATTGGCTCGCGGGGCAGGTCATCGAACGATTGTCCGAGCCATTTTTTCTGTAGTTCGGCGAGCTTGCCGGTGTCACGCAAGTGGTTCACAAAACCACTCAGGTAATCGAGGAGCTCCTTGTTGCCCTTGGCCACTGGCCAGGCGATGTAGCCCATGCTTGAAGTGGCCTCGCCAACGGCGAACACCTGTGGACGTTCCTTCACCAGCATGTTGGCGGGCACGATCGAGTTCACAACGTAGTCGAGCCGGTGATTCGCCAGGTCGGCATACGCCTCCGGGTAGGATTGGTACTGCACGATCTTGCCAATGGAACCGCCGGAGGCTTTGAGCTTTGCATCCAGCTGCGTCAATCGGGCCAGTTGCGCACCACCGGCCTGCACGCCGACGATCAACCCGGAAAGGTCCGAGACGCTTTTGATGCGGTCATCGTTTGCGCGCTTGATGTAATGCGAGACCTCAGGGGCGACCGGTGCCACGAAGTCAAAGGCGCCCAGGCGCTCCTCCGTAACACCGGCGCCAGTGATGGCGGCGTCGTACTTCCCGGAGGTGATACCCGCCAGCAGGCCGGTCCAGGGCATGATGTCCTGATTCACTTTGAATTGAGCGTACTTGCGCAGCTCCGCGATAACGTCCTTATGGAATCCTTCGGACTCACCGTCCTTTATAAATTCGAAAGGGTAATAACTGTCTTCGGTTGCAACGTTAAGTGTGCCGCGAGTGTTTATCTCTGCCAGGCTGGCTGCACTCGCTGCGCCGGTAATGCCGAGGCTGAAGATAAGACTGGCTGCGCCAACGATAAGAAAACGACCGGCCTTTGAAATGATACGGCGGTCAACTCGACTTTCTTGAGCACTGTTCATCGTGAAACTCCCATCGGTTAAGTGGTGGGGCAGTACCAAACTAAAA
Organism: Pseudomonas sp. BF-B-15; assembly: GCF_019946675.1. Classification (NCBI taxonomy): domain Bacteria; kingdom Pseudomonadati; phylum Pseudomonadota; class Gammaproteobacteria; order Pseudomonadales; family Pseudomonadaceae; genus Pseudomonas; species Pseudomonas sp. BF-B-15. The sequence goes on along the minus strand of NZ_JAGYFZ010000053.1, from coordinate 20,751 downwards.
GCTGCGATTGGGGGTGAGATGGCGTTAGTCATGCTTTCTCCGTTTTTATTGTTTTCGGCGGGTGGAGCGCAGCCCTTGCCTGACAAGCAGGTGGGATAAAACGATGCTAATGCTCAGGGGGCGCACGATTGCTCGAAAATCGCGGCGTCAAACGCACCATCGTTGCGTTTTCAGCATTTTGTTGCGCGATGGTCAGGCTTGGTGCGTTGGAATAAGGGCTTGTGCGCAACGAATGAGCGTCCAGGTGCCTTTTCTGCTGTAATGGCTGGGCCCCAGGTGAAGGAGTTCCCCTATGCAGCTAGATGCCTATGACCGCAAAATTCTCAACTTCCTTCAGGAAAACAACCGGATTTCCCAGCGGGAACTGGCTGAGGGCGTGAACCTGTCTCCCTCGGCAGTCAATAGAAGAATCGCCGCCCTCGAAGCGGCGGGAGTGATCAGGTATAACGTGAGTATTGTCGACCCGGCAGCGGTCGGCCGACCGATTACCGTTATCGTCGAAGTTAAACTAGAGAATGAAAGACTTGATTTGCTGGATGAGATAAAGCGGCGCTTTGTGAGTTGTCCGCAAGTTCAGCAGGTTTATTATGTGACGGGGGATTTTGACTTTTTGCTGGTGTTGAATGTGCGTGATATGAGTGAGTACGAACAATTAACCAGGGAGTTGTTTTTCTTCGGAAACATCAAGCAGTTCAAGACGTTTGTCGCGATGCAGAATAATAAAAGAACGTTTGCGATACCCTTGGAAATTGAATGACCCTGAAACGGCCCTCCCTGCGACAGCAGTCGGAAGGAGGGCGTTGATGGTCGAGCGGTGGTGTTAGAACTCCGGCGTGTATTTCACGCTGAACATCACGTTGCGTGGTTCACCGTAGTTGTTGTTGCCGTTGATCTGGTTGTAGGCCGCTGTGTAGTAAGTCTTGTCGAACAGGTTGTTGGCGTTCATCGCCAGCTCGATCTCCGAGGAGAGCTGGTAACCGACACGGGCATTCCAGACGGTGTAACCCGGTACGTTGACGACGTGGTCGTAACCCAGCGTATGGCTTTGGGTCGTGAAGCCCAGGCCGGTACTCACACGGCTCCAGTCGCCACCCAACTGGTAGTTACCCCAGACGCGCAGCATGTGTTTCGGCGTCCACCAGCTGAAGACTTTGCCTTCGTTGTCCGGGTCCTTGAGGTACTTGGTGGTGTTGTAGGTATAACCGGCAAACAGTTGCAGACCGTCCAGCACTTCGCCGCTGATTTCGGCGTCGAGACCCTGGCTGCGTACTTTGCCGGATGCCTTCGAGCAGTACCAACCGTCGCAGTTTTGCCCACCGTCCATATCGAGCGTGGCGCGGTTTTCCTGGTCGTAACGGAACAACGCCAGGGACGTATTGACCCGGCCCTCCATCAACTCGCCCTTGAGACCCAACTCGTAGTTCGTACCGATGATCGGTTTGATTACCGAGCCGCTTGTACTGCGTTCGGTTTGCGGTGTGAACACGTCGGTGTAGCTGGCATAGACCGCCCATTCGCGGCTCAAGTCATAGACGATACCGGCGAAGGGGGTGACTTCACCGTTTTCGTTGCTGGTGCTTTCAGGATCGGCGGTAATGCTGGTCGCGTCCTGGCGCCACGATTTATAGCTGTAGTCGTACCAACTGACCCGTGAGCCGAGCACCAGGGTCAGCGGATCAATCGGCTTGACCCGCCAGCTGCCGTAGAGGCCTTTTTGGCGGATGTCATACTTGCTTGGTGTCCCACGGCCACCGGGGCTATTGAGCAAACCCTCGTAGCTGATTTCGGGACGGTTGTGATCAATGTCGAAGATGGTGTCGGCACTGTTATTGAAGGTCCGAGCGAATTTGTCATCCGAGGTGTACTTGGAGTAGTTACCGCCCACCATGATTTCCTGCTGCATGGACAAGGCTTCGAATTTGCCGTTGAGGTTCATGTCCAGAGCAACTTTGGTGGAGTCCATGTCCGTCACGAAGTCAGCGTACTGCACGCCGCTGCCATCGGCATTGATGCCGTTGCCACTGGATTGCACCCGTTGGTTTTTCGCTTTATTGGTTTCAGTCATGCGCACGGCGCCGACCTTGAAGGCCCAATCGTCGTTGAAACGGTGTTCCAGGTCGGTGTAGAGCGTGGTGACATCGATGTCCGAATGGTTCCACTTGGCCCCGGTGTACGTGCTGCGCGGCAGGTCGATGGGCTTACCGCCGGCGTAGCGGGGGAAGCCGCGGACATTCGAGCGCGATTCGCCGTCGGACTGGCTGACTGCCAGGCCCAGGGTGGTGTCTTCACGCAGGTCGAAGTCCAGCGCGCCGTACAGCGAGGTGGTCTTGTACCATTCGGAATCGACGAACGAGTGGCTGTCGTCCTGGTCGGCAATGAAACGCCCGCGCACGGTGCCGGCCTGGTTCAGCGGCCCGCCGGCGTCCAGTTGCAGACCGTAGTGGTCCCATGAGCCGGCCTTGCCGGTGAGGGTCACTATCGGTGCAGCCTGGCCGCGTTTGCGCACCAGGTTGACCGCGCCGCCAGGGCTGCCGGTGCCTTGCAGCAGGCCGGACGCGCCACGTAGCACTTCCATGCGATCGAAGAAAATCAGGTCCTGCGTGGCCCAGTTGCCCAGCGAGTAATAGTTGCGCGGAATAGGCACGCCGTCGTACTGCCAGTCATCGATCTGGAAACCACGCGAGCTCAGGATCAGGCCTCTGCCGACGCCTTGGGCGCCGACCAGGCCGGTGGTCTTGTTGGCCGCGTCCTTGAGATCGACGATATCCTGATCGTCCATTTGCTTGCGGGTCATCACCGTGACCGACTGCGGGATTTCCTTGAGGGTGTGGGTGCCCTTGCCGATGGTCACCGCCCGCGCAGCGTAGGAGCCTGAGCCTTCGGTGGTGGCGTCGGTGCTGCGTTCGACGATGTTGGTCACGCCCAGCTGCAACGCTGCGCTGTTGTCCGGGGCTGGCTCGACGCTGAAGTTACCTTGCCCGGTCACTCGCAATTGCAGGCCGCTGCCCGCCAGCGCCTTTTGCATTGCCTGTTCCGCAGGCATCTGGCCGACCACTGCCGGGGCTTGTTTGCCCTGCACCAGCGAAGGCTCCAATGAAACGATATGGCCGCTCTGGCTGGCGATGGCATTCAGCGTGCTGGCGAGTGGGCCGGCCGGCAGGTTGAACATCAGGTCTTGCGCCTGCGACAGGGCAGGGCTCGCCAGAGTTGCCAGGGCGACAGCGGCGGAAAGGGCATGGGGCCACGGGTTGAACACAGCGTTCTCCTGAAAATGTGGAAGTGTCAGGAGATAGGTGGGACGAGAAATGAAAACCGGACACGAATGAGAGTTATTTTCAAAAAAAATTTATCAGCGCGACTCTTTTGCACGTATCAGTGTCAACCATGGGCTGTAGCGATCCACGCGAATCGGCAGGGTTTCCGCCAGGGCCGTGAACACCCGATCCGGATCGTTCAACGGGAATACGCCCTGGACGCGCAAGCCGCGAACCTCGGGAGCCACGCGGACAAAACCCCGGCTGTACGGGCGCAGCGCATCGACGACGTGTTCCAGGGGATCGTCCAGCACGTTCAATCGCCCGCTGAGCCAATCGGCGCGATGAAGCTGATCGCCGGCCACCGGGACAATTTTCCCTGCATACAGCAAGGCCGATTGACCTTCCTGCAGGTCGAGTGTCGTGCCGTCGAACAGACGGGCTTCGATGGAGTGTTGCAGCACCACAACGCGAGTCGCGTCTTGTTCCTGAGCCACCAGGAAACGGGTGCCCAGTGCCCGTATTTCACCTTGAGCGGTGCGCACCCGCAGCGGACGCAGGGGGTCGGCCGCCACCTGAATCACCAGCTCGCCGTGGCGCAGAATCACCAGCCTTTGTTTGTCATCGAAGCGCAGGTCCACCGCGCTGTTCGCGTTCAGACTCAGGCGGCTGCCGTCGGCTAGCGTGAAGTCCTGACGCTGGCCACGGCCGGTGTGCAGATCCGCCAGCAGCGAGTCACCCAGCGGGCTGCGAATGCCGAGCCACGCGCCGCCGCCCAGCAGGCCCAGGCCCGCGATCACGCGGAGCGCATCGCGGCGTGAACCATGAGGCTGCAACAGCAGTTGCCGCGCTTCGTTGGCTTGACCGGGCAGACGCCGATCCAGGGCACGAATCGTGTTGAAGGAACCGCCAAGGCGTTCCTGCAAGGTCGCCCAGGCCCGGGCGTGTGCGGGGTCCATCGCCAGCCATGCGTTGAACCGCTCTTGCAGTGCAGCATCGGGTTTGCCGGCACGAAGGCTCACCATCCAGTCGATGGCTTGCTCGCTGACCGGGTCAAGGCGCGGCGTGCTCATGGCGTCAACTCGCTCAGGTAGCACTGACGCAATGCCTGTTTCATGTAGCGGCTGACCGTGCGTTCCGAAAGCCCCATTTTGTGGGCAATCGCCACGTAGCTCAGACCGTCCAGCTGGCTGTAGAGGAACGTGGCTTTGACGACCAGTGGCAAGCCGTCGAGCGCCCGGTCGATCGCGACCAGGGCTTCGATCAGTTGCAACTGTTCTTCAGGGGAGGGGGCAAACGCCTCGGGCAGCGTGGACAGGCGTTCGAGGTAGGCCAGTTCCAGCTTGCGCCGGCGATGACGGTCAAAGATCAGTCGTCGGGCAATGGTCGACAGGTACGCGCGAGGTTGTTCGATGCTGTCGGGGTCTACCCGGGCCACCAGCATCTGGCAAAACGTATCGGCGGCGGTGTCCTCAGCGTCCGCGTGATTGCGCAGGCGCCGCTGGATATGCTGCAGCAGCCAGCGATGATGGTCGCTGAAAAAGAAGCCCAGCTTGCTGGTCGGAGGAACTTGCACCGGTTGGCTTTCCAGATGTTAGTGTGAATCGTTCTCAATACTACCTTTGAGAGGATCGCCACTGCAATCTCTGACTTCGCCAATGTAACGGGCAGTCCTCAGGTGCAACGGTCCGCCAGTTCTTCCAGCAGGTCTGCTGACGGAACGAAGAACAGGCCTCCGGTCACCGCCTTGCTGAAATCGAGCAAACGGTCGTAATTACCCGCTGGTCTGCCGACAAACATGTTTTCGAGCATCTGTTCAAGCGGCGCAGGCGAGCGCGCATAGCCGATGAAATAAGTGCCGAACTCGCCCGCGCCAGGGCGGCCGAATGGCATGTTGTCGCGCAGGATTTTCACTTCCTGCCCGTCCTGGGTGATCGTCGTCAGGGCACTGTGCGAAGAGGTGGGTTTGACCGAGTCATCGAGTTCGATGTCGGACAGTTTGGTTCGCCCGATAATCCGCTCCTGAGCTTCAACGGACAGCGCGTTCCAGGCAGTCATGTTGTGCAGGTACTTCTGCACCAGCACATAGCTGCCTGCGGTGAACGACGGATCTTCATCGCCAACAAGCGTGAAGTCGACTGCCTTGCGGCCGACCGGATTTTCAGTGCCATCGACAAAACCGATGATGCTGCGCATATCGAAATAGCGAAAACCCTGAACTTCATCGACAACCGAAACGGCCTCTCCAAGCGATGAAAGCAACTGGGTCGCCAGTTCGAAGCAGAGGTCCATCTGGCCTGCACGAATGTGCAGCAAAATGTCGCCCGGCGTTGCAACAGCGCGACGTTCCCCTGCACCAAACTCGCGAAATGCATGCAGCAATGCAGGCCGCGGGTTGCAGAACAACGTGTCCCAGACCGTGGAACCGAAACCGCAGATACACGACAAGTTACCGGAAGGGACGCGTTTACCAACCGATCGCGTCAGGGCCGCGACATCGGCGCACCAGGCTCGGACTTTACCGGCAGCGGCACTGCCGGGCACCAGGGTTGCCACGATAAAAATCGCGCTGCTGGTAATGGGGTTGCAGATGGATTGAGGCTCAGGCGTTTGGCTATCCATTGGCGTCCATGGTGTCCTGGGGCGTTGCGACACTTTAGCCTTCTGGCGGGAGGAGCGAAACACACGCGTCCGGTCTTTCATTGAGCGCTTTTAATGTATCGTTTGCCCAAAGGATTTAAGGCCCCGCACGGAGACAGCATGACCCTGACCACCCATACGCTGATTGAAATTGCGATGACCAACCCGGCCAATGCCGAGATTGCCCGACGCCTGCCTGCGCTAGGGCTGAGCCAGTGCATGCTGACGGCGGGCTGTCTGTTTCAGGCGGTGTGGAATCATCAATCCGGCTGATGCTCAAGCGGCTTCACATCAGGTTGAACGAGCAAGGGTTAATCGATCTGGATACCTGGATGATTGACTCAACAGCGGTACGCACAACCTGGGCCTCTTCTGCTGCAAGGAAAAAAGGGGGCCTGAAGAACCGCAAGATCATGCGCTCGGACGTAGCCGGGGCGGTCTGACGACGAAGATCCACATGTTGTGCGACGCCAATGGAGTACCGCTGAGTTTCCTACTGTCGGGCAGGCAAGCCAGCGCATCGCCTATGCCCAACCGTTGTTGGATGGCGCTTACATCCCAAGCTTGCGCGGTCGTTGGTTGTTGGCCGACAAGGGCTATGACGCCGAAGCCCTGTGTCGTTACTGCGACCGCTACCGGATGCAGCCGGTCATCCCACTGCGCAGCAGAAGCGTAAACCCAAGCCGGGTTTACCGAGACTGTTTGACCGCCCCAAGTATCGGCAGCGCAGCATCATCGAGCGTATGTTTGGCTGGCTGAAGGAGAATCGCCGCATCGTTACGCGCTTCGACAAGCTCGCGAAAAGTTATGCGGCGATGGTCTCACTGGCTTGTGCCATGCGGTGTTTACGACATTACTTTTCGTACAGAGCCTAAACCCAACACTTCAGGTTAGATGATGGCATATGACGGTTAATTGAAGCTATTTTCGATTCCTTTCCAAAGTGCTTACCCCCTCGGACTTATGTATATGGCTCATTAGGCGCTAACGCCAAGACACCACTGCATTACCGCTGTCGACACACAGAAAGCCGCTCTTGATTCAAGCTCACGACCTCTTGGCCAGCCTTCGGAATTTACTCCTGTCGAATCCATCAGTTGTAATTTCCTTCGTTCGAGATTGACCGCAAGCAGGCTTCGATGATGACTGTATATATACACAGTTTCGGTAAAGGCTTTTTAAATGAGCGTCACCATCTTCGGGCCACTGCCAAAAGGGGGAGTTCAGCTCCAGTTTTACACGTTCAAAGTCCCTGCGGGCTTTCCATCACCAGCGTCTAGTTAAAAATAGGTTGGACTTAACATTAGTTCTAAAAGTAATAACGCAAGAAAACATTTTAAGAATCTAGGGACGGTTTCTTGCGCAGTTTTTTTTCTTTATTGCTATTGCATCCATTTTTTTTTGGGCTTTACTGAAGACTTAGTAATGAGGCTCAGGACAAGCCAATTTATCCTGGTTTCTGCTGGAGAATAATTAGTAGGAGTTGAAGTGTGATGATTGCACCTTTCCGAAAAACAATTGTCGTGGTTATGGTTGCTCACCTTCAGATCGCAGTAGCGGAAGAGGACCAAAGCTTCAATAAGTACATATTGGCGTCTGTAGATAAACTTTACTCGCAGCACCATGGTGGGGGGTATAATATAAGTAAGGCGTACACGCACGACATGCAGTATGGAGATGCTATGGTAAAGGCGACTGAGCCCCCTCTTAGTATGTGCGTATCGGCCGTTGCTGAAGTTATTATAACGGCGATAAATTTATATGCCGCAGAGAATAATGATAAAACACCACTCACGTATCTTCCCGCAAGCGGGTGGAACAGGATGCGTCCTATAGATATACGATCTCATATATGGGTAGACCATCGCCTTGACTCTTTTGGAACGGCCGATGCATTGGTTACGTTTGGAGTCGGGAAACGAACAGCATTCAAGAATTTAAAACCAGGTGCGTTTGTAAATATAAATCGAACAAATAAATCTGGCCATGCGGTGGTTTTTATAGGGTTTGTTGATGGTAAGGGTGTTATTTTATCAACTTATAGTGATGAGGTTCGCGGCTTTAAATATTTTTCCTCTCAGGGGCGTGGAAATATTGGTGATGCAGGGTTCGCTTTTAGATATGCCTTTTTTGAGAAGAATGGAGTTAAGTATTGCCCAGAAATTACGACGGGTAAGCGAGACTGTGGAGTGATATGGAGTGCAGGTCAAAAATATCTAAATACCGGCTATATGTTACCTCCGAGCAAGTGGGATAGTGAGTCTAAAGAAAAAAATTTAAAGCTTTTGGTCTCAGGGTTATACAAACAGACAAGATCTAAAGGTGTAGGCTTTCTAGGTGTGGATCCTAATGTGTCTGAAAAGCAGTTTGAAAAAGCTATTGAGGCGACGGACACCATGAAATTGGGTGAGTCCTTTATATTTGGTAATGCTACTACTGATGAGTAAGGTAGGAATAATGAAAAAGGTCATAAGGTATATTCTCACTTTACTTTTTTGTATCTTTTTCACGAGTTTTTTATACGCATCTGAATGTCCTGTGCCGAATGAAGAAACGAAACCTCGGCCAGACCCAGCAGAGTTGACAGTTCAAGACGGGAAGGATAGAGACTTTCAGCTATATAGTGCTAGCTATGCGTTGATTATTGGGCAGTCCGGGTACATCAATAAGAGTCCTTTGCCAGAAGTAATTGAGGAAATGAAGAACATCAAAGGTGCTTTAGAAGGCCAAGGGTTTTTAGTGACATCATATTACGATTTATCGAGCGATAAATTTAGAGCGGCGATAGACTGTTTTATGCATTCCAGTATCGCTCTTGATCCTGATGCAAGAATTATATTTATTTATTCGGGGCATGGTGAAACGCGTAAGGTGGTAGAAAGCAATACTACGAAATCAGTTGGGTACATTCTCCCAATTGATGTTCCAGCATCAGTCGATAGTCCCGATTTTCTTGCGAAATCGATCAGTTTTAGCCAGGTTTTAACGTGGGCTAGAGAGTTAGAGGTTAAGCATGCAATGTTTATTTTTGATAGTTGTTTTTCAGGCAACGTGTTAAGCAGTAGGGGGCAAGAAGTTCCACAGTCTAAGCCTTTTGAGTATATTTTTTCAAAGTCCGCGCAGTCGAAGCTTCGTGCCTTTTTAACCGCTGGTACTGCTGAGCAGGAGGTGCCGGCGCAGAGTGAATTTATGAAAATGATCACTCAGGCTGTTCTCGGTCAAAGAAGAGAAGCGGATTCTAATCGCGATGGTTATTTAACCGGTGCTGAATTAGGGGTTTTTATACAAAACGTAGTTCCGACATATGTGCCGACACAAACTCCAAGTTTTGGTAAAATTAAGGATTCCGAACTCGATTTGGGCGAGCTCATTTTTAAACTTCCGTTTTCAGCTGAAGAGACAGTTGCTACATCTTCAGATGAGCAAGAAGCATCGTTACGTCCGGTTTTTAGAGGTAATAGTAGTCTAGAGGGGAATTCAATTGGTCAAGAATATATAGTAGAGAAAATAGTCTCAACAAAAACAGTGGGGTGTATAAGTGATTGCTCAGAGGAGTCCGGCAGCGTTATCAATATCAAAATTTCCGCACCACAAAATATTCTTTCAAAAGCAAGGCTTTCAGCGCCAGAGTTGATTTGTCAAGGGTGTATTTCCTCCTTTAGGGTTACTAAAAATCCTGTAGTAGCGGATGACGGAAAAACAGCAACTGTTGAAGTATTAAGCTGGGAGAGAAGCGCCGTTTGGCGTTTTTCCGCCAAACTTGTAGCGCCACGTGAAAGTGGAAAAGTCGTCGTCGTAAATAATGTGGATAATAGTACGAGTGATGTAAGTGGGAATAATTTATCTGTTATAGCACCTGCGTCCTTAGCCGCAGGCTACAAGGATGTTAAAGTAGACGCCGTTGTGAGAAACCTTGCGTCGGAGGTGAAGCTTGAACGACGTAGTGCTCGTATTGAATTAGCAAAATTAATTGAGTCGTCACCCGAGCTTACAGCTGAACTGATCCGAGGTATACCCACTGGAAACTATCGCTATATCTTAGGGGTGGCAGATGCGTTGGCTAAGTCACCTTCGGGCTGGCAGACTTCTGAATCATCTTCAAGAGAGATTTTGCTAAATGCACAAAGGTCAAGTCGAGATAAAGCATTAAAAAATAGCTTAGGTCGAGCGCTTACAAATATGCGAGTGTCTGTTTATTATGAAGTGGGTAAAGATGGTCGGCTCACCAAAGATGGGCAGTTAATCGTTCATAGCTCCCAGTATTCTAAGCAACCTGAATTTAAGAATATAAAACCAGGAACAATTCTTATGGCTGCTTCTGAAGTATATATGAGAGCAGGTGCTGGTTTGAATGCAGGTGCCATAGGCGTACTTCCTGCTAATGCATGTGTGCGGGTAGTTGAACAAGAAAAATCGCTCTCGACCGACGTCGCTAGTAACAAAGGGTGGTTTAGGGTGCTGCAATCTTCCTGTAGATAGGTGTCCTGCCAGATTCTAATTCAACAAGGAGTCACCTGGCTGGATTGGAAAGGATGGACGCGTGCGTTGTACTGAATTGTCACTTGAAGGTATGCAGGCGAGCAGAATTTTGTCGTCTTGTTCTTCGTCCTGATAGCGTGCTGGTTTTGATCAAATCACGCCTTCATCAGCGAGGTGATTCCTGCTTTCGCTCTGGGCAGCAGTCTGCAACTGGTTGCCGTCAGAATTGTAATGGCCGGCGATTATGCACTGTGGAATGCTGGAATCTGATCCAGATCAGGGGGCAGTGCATACGTATCTCCTCAGGGGAGCCGTTGCTCAGGTTAAGAGACTGAGGGAACAGATTTTGCGGAGCTACAGCTAACCACTTCAATCGATGCCTAGCCTGCCATCAAAGGTGCTGCAGGACGCTTCACGCCATCGTCTTATAGCCTAGGAGGTTAGTTTCCGAGGGGGACGCGCGTTGTAGCGGCGATTTGACATTAGTCATCAGGAAAAACCAGCTACGCTCCATAGGGGTAGGTAGCGCGACAAACGTTGTTGAGATGTCTGTCGCGCCAGGTAGGTAAGGGCAATTACACTAGGCTTGGAGCTGACTACTATCATGAAATATTACGCTTGTTTTGCGTTGCTAATGTTCGCGATGTCAGGATGTGTGCCAACGCGTCAATCTTCAAACACTGCTATTGAAGATTTAGCTCCTAAGAGAAAGGGGATAGTGAATGTTGAAGGATCCCGAAAGTCCTACGATCCAACTCCGGCTCCAAGTAAGTATTATGGTCAACTCTACATCAGCGCGAAAGTGTACCCGTATTATGAAAGCAGTGAGGGGCAGTCTAGTATAGCTAGATATGTGTCAAGTACCTTTGGCAGCAAAATTGAACAGTTTGGGATTAGCGTCACACCTATATTGGGGGGAACCAAACTGCCGCCGGTTGTCTTGTTTTCTTATCGATTCGATAGTGATACTCGGTCTTGGAAGGTGTCGGCACGGGAGAAATATGTATCTCCAACCATTCTGATAGATGCAGGTACAAAAATTGAGTTTGAGATAAATTATTTATACTCAACCAATACGACGGTTACGTTGACTAAGTCTGCTGCAAATCTAGCGTCGTCTTTTGCTGTACTGAATCCAGGAACCTGGATAATTTCTAGCCTTTCGGCATCTCAAGTACAGGACGCGGCCAAAAAAGTTGATGACTCCATATCTAAAGTAATGGCGCAATCCGCCGACTATAGTGTTTCCAGCTATTTTCAACCTGCTGGCGACGGAAGCAGGGAAGCTATTTATGAAATTATTCCTTTCAATGTGCCGTCGGGAAACTCGACTCCTTTAGCCAACGTGACACTCTCAACGGTATTGTCGCCCAGCCTCGTTGGGAAGCCAGTCGTCGATCCTAGGGATGCTGCACCTCCCGCAGATAGCTCAGTTAATCCACTGATACAAATAAAGAAAGATGGGACGCTGCAGACGTCGCTATGGCAAGTCTTGAAAGATGATGTTTCCTTTGTTTACTTGAGGAATTCCGCCTCCCTAAAAGGTGAGTTGACTGATGTTCAGGTAAGTGAGTTTGAAGAGTATTGCTCCAATGTGAGGACAAAGCTGCAAGAAGGTTATGGGCTTAATTATTATGACAGTATCAATGCTTTGACTCATGTTTTACGCTCAACACAATTTACTAAGAATCATGCGCTTTATGATAGCAATTGTTTAAGTGGCAAAGATAAGCAGGCGCTTGCTGACATGGGTATACCTTTGGTTGAAGTTAGTAGCGTCGCTATGGATGTCAGACGTAAGGGAGAGTGACTCTAATCTGCGGGGCTTGAAACTTCGGTCGCTGATGAGTAGTTGAGTGGCGGCTCCCGGTGACCTGCCACGGGCCAAGAATCGAGGGGCGGACATGGGTGATGACGACACCGTGTATTGCAATGTTCAAAAGCCAGTGGCCCAGGTAAAGAGCTATTGCTGCTTAGAAAATCAGGGATGTCGAGAAAGGACTTCTACGGATCAATCCGCTCAATCATCAGCCCGACCTGTTTGCTCAGAAGGCCGCAAGTTATCAGGCCCGGTGGCCGTTTCTGCGCTTGGTCGAAGCTTGAACCGGCAGACGTTACCGCCGCGCACCATGCATTCCGTGTGATCGACTTCTGCGCCGCCCAGCGTGCCGATCAAGGCCAGGTCCAGTTCACAGACCACCGGATGGGCCTCTGCGAGTCGGTGAAAAACGCAGTTGTGCGCGACGATTTCCGGGTCACCGCTGGAGCGAAAGAACACCTCCGACTGGTATCCCGCCTGGTTCATGTGTTGCACGATCCTGGCTTCGTCGACCACCTGTGATTCACGATCCAGCGCCAGTTTTCGGCCCATGCTGCGCATCAGCGTGGCCAGCGCTTCGGGACCGATGATGCCGGCCACTTCATCGATCAGCACACTCGCCAGCATCTGATACTGGCGAGGAAACTGCTCCTTGGCATGGTCGGTGAGCCGGTACAGTTGCTCTGGACGTCGGCCCGTCGGCCGGGTTTCGCCCCGTAACACCAAGCCGTCACGCTCAAGCGCCGCCAGATGCTGGCGAATCGCAGTGCGCGTGACGGCCAGTTGTTCGGCCAACTCGTCAATGCTCATGCCGCTCGCATGGTGCAGCAGCGCATTGAGCAGGTCTTGCTGTGTCCGGCCCAGTCCTTCCAGCATGGTGTGTCCTCGCCCGACGTCAGAACTTGTCCGGGAACTGCTTGACCAGTGCCGCCGTAAGCGCATCGGCCAGCGCCAGGATATGGCCGCGCATCATGTGCCAGGTCCGCGCTTCGCCCGCGTAATCGTGTGCGGCGAGTTCATCGATCTGCGCGACATGATGGCCCCCGTGAGCACCGAGCATGGCAACCAGCGTGTCTTCAGGCAAGTTGGGGTTGGCTTTGGCCAGGAACGCGGCAATCGCCTTGGCATTGCTGGTCAGGTCCGCGACTGCGGCTTGCTTGCCTTTGTTGTCTTTGGCGACCGTTGCATCGCTGTAATGCTTGACCGCGCCCCAGTGACCGGCCAGCAATTTGAGCAACTGATCGGCAGCAGGCTGACCGTAGAGCGGGGCGATGCTATTGGCGATTTTGGTTGCGTTGTCGACCACCTGATCTGCGGCGACTTTGGCTTGCTGCTTGTCGGCAGCCTGATTGGCGATGGCGTAATTTCTGATCCAGAACACATGTTCGACCCACAGGTCGCGCAAGGCCAGGCGCGTGGTCAATGCAACGCTGTCAGGCGCAGCCGTTGAGGCGGGCGGCGTCTGACTCCAGACCGGTTGAGCACAGAACGCCAACAGCATTAAAGCCAGGATCTTGATATTCATGACGGCACCCTCGGGAAGTGGGATTGTTCGACAATATCAATTTAAGCATAAAAATATGTTTTTATCGGGCGCACGCCCCGCGCGCAGATCAACGGTCATTGTAGGAGCGAGCCCGCTCGCGATGAACGTCAACGATGACGCAGTTTGCCTGAATCAACGCGGCGCTTATGGGGCCATCGCGAGCGGGCTCGCTCCTACACAACCCAAATCAGAACTTGAACGCCTGACGCCCGACCAGCAGCCAGTGGCCTTTCTGTTTCTGCCAGATCTGGAAGTTCTCGATTTCAGTCGGAATCACTTCAGTGCCTTTCAGCGCCTGTGCCGAGAAATGGTTGCGAACCAACGCCACGTCACCGGACAGGGTGATGGTCTGGTTTTGCATTTCGAGGGTCTTGAAGGCGCTCCGACCGGTTTCGATGTCGGCGATGTATTCCTGCTTGTTCTGGATTTTCCCGCTGGAATGCCCGTAGGTCAGGTTTTCGGCGGTCAGAGCGTTCAGTTCGGAAATGTTCTTTTTCAGCATGGCCTGGGTCAGGTGGTCGACAGCCTGGGCCACGTCTTTTTCAGCGGCGGACGGGGCGGCCGCGACATAGCCACTGAACAGGCACAGAAATCCAACCAGCAATTTCGCTTTTTTCATGGGTATTTCCTTGTTGTTGTGGGTGATCGAGTGATGAACATAAAGATCGTTCATCAGTCGTCGTACAACCTAGCATGCACTGAGAAAAAAACGAACATGGCCAGGGGGAATTACCGCATGTCGTAAAAACCCGCGTGAACGCAAACAGCCCTTCAATTGCGCTGTGACGCAGTCGATAACCTGTTCAGAAGCCATGCGCGAATGGCCGCACCCACTGACAGGAGACCCACAGAGTGTCGATAAATTTACGATTGCTCTTGCTGATCGGCACCGGCCTGCTCACGGCCGTGATCATGAGCCTGGTCAGTTACCTGGGAAATTCGCAAATGGCAGCCGCAGTGAATGACAACGAGGTCAGCATGACCGCGCTGCGCAATCACCTCGAAGCCGACATGATGCATGACGCGTTACGCGCGGATGTGCTGTCGGCGATGGTCGTCGGGCTGGGTAAAAGCACCAGCAGCAAAGCCGAGGTGCGCAGCTCCATCGAGGAACACGCGTCACACTTTCGTGAAATGCTCGGCGACAACCTCAAGCTGCCGGTCAACGACACCATCAAGGCTGGCCTGAACAAGATCAAACCCAGCCTCGACACCTACATCAGTGCTGCCGAACGTATCGTCGGGCTGGCGCTGGAAAACCCGGATGCCGCGCAAAAGGAACTGGGCGCTTTCAACACGGCGTTCAGCCAACTGGAAGACCAGATGGCCGCCCTCAGCGAGCTGATCGAGACCAACACCCAACAGACCAGCACGGGCACCCAGCATGCCATCGACAACGCCAACCTCACGCTCGGTATCGTGCTCATCGCCAGCCTGTTGCTGCTGATCGTTCAGGGTCGCTGGGTGATCCTGAGCATCATGGGGCCGTTGCGGACCGCCAGCCGCATCGCCGAGAGCATTGCCCATGGCAACCTGAGCGAGCCGATTGTCGAACCCACCCACAAGGACGAAGCCAGCGCACTGATTCGCAGCCTCGCGACCATGCAGCGCGATTTGCGCGGCATGATCGAAGTCGTGCGCAGCAACGCCCACGGCGTCAGCGGCATGAGCGCGCAATTGAGCAACGGTTGCCACGAAGTGGCCGGCAGCAGCCAGCAACAAAGCGCCGCCGCCAGCACCATGGCTGCCGCCGCCAGTGAGATGACCGCAAGCATCGAAGAAATCACCCGCCACGCCGAGCGTGCGCTGAACATGGCCAACCAGGCCGAGGCACTGGCCAAGGATGGCGGTCGGGTGATCCATCAGGTGGTCAATGACATGGACGGGATTGCGCGTTCAGCACAGCAATCAGCACAGGTCATCCGCACGCTGGACAAGGAGTCCGAGGCGATATTCAGCATCATTCAGGTGATCAAGGGCATTGCCGATCAAACCAACCTGCTGGCGCTCAACGCCGCCATCGAGGCGGCTCGCGCCGGTGAGCAGGGCCGTGGCTTTGCGGTGGTGGCCGACGAGGTCCGTAGCCTGGCGGGCCGCACCAGCGCCTCGACCCAGGAAATTGCCGCGATGGTTTCACGCATCCAGCAAAGCACCCGCGAAGCGGTCACCAGCATGGAGGCGGGCGTCGCGCAGGTCGACAAAGGCATGGCCGTGACCGCAGACGTCGAGCGCGCCATCCGCGAAATTCTCGAAGCCACGCTGAACACCACGCAACTGGTGAATGACATCTCCCGCACGATTGGCGAGCAGAGCCTGGCCAGCAATGAAATCGCGCATCAGGTGGAAATGATTGCCGGCATGTCGGAAGGCAACAGCAAGGTGATCGGCCAGACGGCATCGACGACGGATGACTTGTCGGCGCTGGCGGGGAAATTGTCGCAGTCGGTGGATCGGTTTCGGCTGTGATATCCATTCATCATTGATGTTGCCAGACCGGACCCCATCGCGAGCAGGCTCGCTCCCACATTGATTGCGTCAACGCGAAGATCAACTGTGGGAGCGAGCCTGCTCGCGATGGCAATCGCTCAAACGATACAGAATCAAAGCATTAAAGGTATTTGTCGGTGACGGCACCCTCGGAGGCGCTGGACACCGTCTTCGCATACTTCGCCAACACCCCGCGTTTGTACCTGGACTCAGGCCGCACCCAGCGGGTTTTGCGCTCGGCCAGTTCGGCATCAGAAACGCCGACCGTGATCTGCCGGATTTCGGCATCGATGGTGATTTTGTCGCCGTCTTCGATCAACGCAATCGGCCCGCCATCAAACGCTTCCGGCGTGATATGACCCACCACAAAGCCGTGTGAACCACCGGAAAAACGGCCATCGGTAATCAACGCAACATCCTTGCCCAACCCCTTGCCCATGACCGCCGACGTCGGCGAGAGCATTTCGCGCATGCCCGGGCCGCCCTTGGGTCCTTCGTAGCGAATCACGATCACGTCGCCCGCTTTCACTTCGCCGTTGAGAATCCCGGCCAGCGCGCCTTCTTCGCCGTGGTAGACCCGCGCCGAGCCTTCAAAGCGTAGGCCTTCCTTGCCCGTGATCTTGGCCACCGCGCCGGTGGGCGAGAGGTTGCCGCGCAGCACCACCAGGTGCGAGTCCTTTTTCACCGGCTGGTCGAAGGGCAGAATCACGTCCTGGCCTTCCGGATAATCCGCCACGTTTTCGAGGTTTTCCGCGAGGGTCTTGCCGGTCACCGTCATCGCATCGCCATGCAACATGCCGGCCGCGAGCATGCGCTTCATCAGCGGTTGAATGCCGCCGATGGCGACCAGTTCGCTCATCATGTATTTGCCGCTGGGGCGCAGGTCGGCCACCACTGGCGAGACTTTGCCCAACTCGACGAAATCATCCAGCGTCAACTCGACATCCACCGCGTGCGCCATGGCCAACAGATGCAGCACCGCATTGGTGGAGCCGGCGAGGGCGATGACCACGCGGATCGCATTTTCGAAGGCTTTGCGGGTCATGATGTCGCGAGGTTTGAGGTCCAGCTTCAACAACTCCATGACCTGCTGGCCGGCGCGGAAACTGTCCGAGGCCTTGTCGCTGCCGACGGCGTCCTGAGAGCTGGAACCGGGCAGGCTCATGCCCAGCGCTTCAATGGCCGAGGCCATGGTGTTGGCCGTGTACATTCCGCCGCAGGAACCGGGGCCGGGAATCGCCACTTCCTCGATCTGCTTGACCTGGATTTCGTTGATGTCGCCGCGCGCATTCTGGCCCACGGCTTCGAACACGGAAATGATGTCGGTGTGGCCGGCACCGGGCCGAATCGTCCCGCCATAGACGAAGATGGAAGGGCGGTTCAACCGCGCCATGCCGATCAGGCAGCCCGGCATGTTCTTGTCGCAACCGCCCACAGTCACCAGGCCGTCGAAGCCTTCGCAACCGGCCACGACCTCGATGGAATCGGCAATCACCTCGCGTGACACCAGCGAATACTTCATGCCTTCCGTGCCGTTGGCGATGCCGTCGGAAATGGTGATGGTGTTGAAAATGACGCCCTTGGCCCCGGCGGCATTCGCGCCTTTCTCCGCCTCGACCGCCAGCTTGTCGATGTGCATGTTGCACGGCGTGACCATCGCCCACGTCGAGGCGATGCCGATCTGCGGTTTCTTGAAATCCTCGTCGGTGAAACCCACGGCACGCAGCATCGAACGACCGGGCGCACGCTCCACGCCATCGACCACTTGAGAGGAATATTTGCGCAGATCGTTTTTATCGCTCATGACTGCTCCTCACCGGTTCATCGAAAAAACAGGTTGAGTATAGTGGCCCCGGCGCGCGTGTTCGGACTATCAGGTCGGGAACAGACGCGCGGGTTTGCTCCGGCGTGATATTCTTCACCTCAACTTGGTTTGACCTATTCAGTTTGCGTGTCCTCGAGACGCGCCAACAGAATCACTGTCGCTCAAGTAGCTGAAGCCAATAAAGATAAAAAGTCAGTTCAGTAGGGACATATAAACTGAGGTCGATGGATCACGTCGGCCTTGTGTGCCCACCCTCCGGATCTCATGTGCGAGCCCCCACGACATTTGCCTGAATGCCGTGTGAAACAAGGGTTTCGTCGTGAGGATGGAAGGGCGGATGACGTTTTATCAAAGGTGCTACAAGATGTTTAAGAAAATGAACACGGCCCTGCTGGGGCTGGCTTTGTCGATGGGGATCACGTCCGTTCACGCGGAAGAGGCAAAGAAAGTCGATGTGCTGCTGATCGGCGGCGGCATCATGAGCGCGACCCTGGGTGTATGGCTCAATGAGCTGGAACCTGGCACCTCGATGGAAATGATCGAGCGCCTCGACGGCGTCGCCCTGGAAAGCTCCAACGGCTGGAACAACGCCGGTACCGGTCACTCCGCCCTGGCCGAGTTGAACTACACGCCGGAAGACGACAAGGGCAATGTCTCGATCCCGAAAGCCGTTGAAATCAACGAAGCGTTCCAGATCTCCCGTCAGTTCTGGGCCTGGCAGGTTCAGCAAGGCGTGCTGAAAAATCCGCGTTCGTTCATCAACTCCACACCGCACATGAGCTTCGTGTGGGGCGATGACAACATCAAGTTCCTGAAAAAGCGCTACGAAGCCCTGCAAGCGAGCCCGCTGTTCGCCGGCATGCAGTACTCGGAAGACCCGGCGCAGATCGCCAAGTGGGTTCCGCTGATGATGGAAGGGCGCGACCCGAACCAGAAAATCGCGGCCACCTGGTCCCCGATCGGCACCGACGTGAACTTCGGCGAAATCACCCGCCAGTTCGTTGCGCACCTGCAAACCACCCCGAAATTCGACTTGAAACTGTCTAGCGAAGTGCAAGACATCACCAAGAACGAAGACGGCAGCTGGCGCGTCAGCTACAAAAACCTGAAAGACGGCAGCAAGTCCGAAACCGACGCCAAGTTCGTGTTCATCGGCGCGGGCGGCGGTGCCCTGCACCTGCTGCAGAAGTCCGGCATTCCTGAAGCCAAGGAATACGCAGGCTTCCCGGTCGGCGGCTCGTTCCTCGTCACCGAAAACCCGACCATCGCCGAGCAACACCTGGCCAAGGCCTACGGCAAAGCCTCCGTTGGCGCACCGCCGATGTCGGTTCCGCACCTGGACACCCGTGTCCTGGACGGCAAGCGCGTGATCCTGTTTGGCCCATTCGCGACCTTCAGCACCAAGTTCCTCAAAGAAGGCTCGTACCTGGACCTGCTGACCACCACTACCACGCACAACGTGTGGCCGATGACCAAGGTCGGCATCAAGGAATACCCGCTGGTCGAGTACCTTGCCGGTCAGCTGATGCTGTCTGACGAAGACCGCCTCAACGCCCTGAAAGAATACTTCCCGAACGCCAAGGCTGAAGACTGGCGCCTGTGGCAAGCCGGCCAGCGCGTGCAAATCATCAAGCGTGATGAAGCCGCCGGTGGCGTGCTGAAACTGGGCACCGAAATCGTTGCTTCCGCTGACGGCACCATCGCCGGTCTGCTGGGCGCATCGCCAGGTGCCTCGACCGCTGCGCCGATCATGCTGACCGTGCTGCAAAAAGTGTTCAAGGACAAGGTCGCTTCGCCGGCCTGGCAGGAAAAACTGCACCAGATCGTGCCGAGCTACGGCACTCAGCTGAATGGCAGTCCTGAGAAGGTTGCACAAGAGTGGGCTTACACCGCCAAGGTCCTGCAACTGACCCCGCCACCGGCGATCGGTCAAGTAGCGACCCCGGCAGCTGCCCCGGCTGAAGCGCCAAAAGCGCCGAAGGCTAACGCTGCAACTGATATGGCTCTGTAACTAGACGCCCAGTCAAAAAGCCCACTGAGCCGGTGACGGTCAGTGGGCTTTTTTGTGTCTGGAATACGGGGCTGGCGGGTAGCTTTCGCTTACCCTCACACAACTTGCAAAAGCACTGCGAATGGGGCTAGATCGCCTGCAAACGGCCATTCACCACAGGGATCTGTCTATGCCGCTGAGTTTCCATAAGATGCACGCCAATGGCGACGACTTCGTGGTCGTGGACGCGCGAAACTCGGCCAATCCAGTGACAAGCGCCCTGGCTCGGCGAATGGGGGATCGCCACCGCGGCATCGGCTTCAATCAACTCGCGGTGGTGCTCGATTGCGAGGACGCCGATGCGCGGTTGATGTTCTGGAATACCGATGGCTCCACGCTGGATGTGTGTGGCAGCGCAACGCGGGGGGCTGCGGACAGGCTGATGCGCGAATCGAATTCGACGTCGATAACGCTTCGGACCAACCGGGGGCTGCTCACTTGCCAACGAACCTCCAACGGCAACATTTCCGTCAGCATGGGACCGCCGATGTTCGGCTGGGCGGATGTTCCTCTGGCTGATGAAATGGATACGTTGGTTCTGCCCCTTGATGGCGGCCCGAGTGCGTGCAGCATGGGCAATCCGCACTGCACCTATTTTGTGGATGACCTGACGGCGATTGATATCGCGGCCATCGGACCCACCCTTGAAAC
>NZ_JAGYFZ010000052.1:0-40264 GCF_019946675.1 Pseudomonas sp. BF-B-15 | reverse complement strand
TGCCCTCGCTCCGGTCCTGCTCCGTGGGCCCGCCGCCATCGGCCATCCCTGGCCGGGGGCGGCTAACCCGGCATTCATGCCGGGTTGCCCACTGCGCAGAACCTGCGCTCAGCCTCTCGAGGGGGCGACTACCGCCACAGCCGCCTAGGCGGCCTGAAAGCCGACCTGGCTCTTCAGTCGTCCGTGTTGCCCTTCTTTGATGCGTTCACTCATTCCGGACATGCACACCAACCCCCTGTAGGAGCCGGCTTGCTGGCGATAGCGGTGGGTCATCCAACATATTTATTAACTGGATGGACGCCATCGCCAGCAAGCCGGCTCCTACAATGGATTGGGTTCACACGATTCAAAATTGTAGGAGCCAGCTTGCTGGCGATGGACGCCAACGATAACGCGGGCTGTCTGAATGAACGCGTTGTTCAAACGCTTTTCGCCGGCAAGCCGGCTCCTACAGGAAATCGCATACGCTTTTGATTTCCACCACTCATCAGGCCGAGCGTTAGCTCGCCTTCCGCTTTTGATCTGAGCGCCCCCTCGAGAGGCCGAGTGGAGGTTCTGCGCAGTGGGCAACCCGGCATGGATGCCGGGTTAGCCGCCCCCGGCCATGGATGGCCGATGGCGGCGGGCCCACGGAGCAGGACCGGAGCGAGGGCATGCCGAGCCATGGCGAGGCACCGAACGAAAGGGGCAAGAGCGCTTTGGTTACTTTCGCGCTTTTCGAAAGTGACTCGCCGTAAGGGCGAAACCATAAGCCGCCGTTACCGAAGAAACGGATATATACCCAACTACTTCGAAGCCTCAACCACACCACTCTGACGGTGCTTGAGGTTCTTCTCCGACTTGTACTGCAAGGCCTCAGACGGAACATTGGCGCCCTTGCCGGTCTCGACCCAGTTGCGAATACGACTGGCATCGGCGAAGTGTGTGTACTTGCCGTACGCATCGAGAATCACCAGCGCCACCGGACGATTACCCATGCTGGTCACCAGTACCAGGCAGTGGCCGGCTTCATTGGTAAAGCCGGTTTTGGTCAACTTGATGTCCCAGTTCGGCTTGCCGACCAGATGGTCGGTGTTGCGGAAACCCAGGCTGTAATTGGGTTTGCGAAACGAGACGGTTTTTTCCTTGGTGGTGCTCAACTCGGTCAATAACGGGTACTTGTGCGCCGCGATCAGCAATTTGCTCAGGTCGCGTGCGGTAGAAACGTTACGAGGGGAGAGGCCAGTCGGTTCGACGAAGTGGGTGCTGGTCATGCCCAACGCCTTGGCCTTGGCGTTCATCGCGGCAATGAATGCGACATAGCCGCCTGGATAGTGGTGGGCCAGGCTCGCGGCTGCGCGGTTTTCCGAGGACATCAGCGCGATCAGCAGCATTTCCCTGCGCGGCAATTCGCTTTTGAGTTTCACCCGGGAATACACGCCTTTCATTTCTGGCGTATCGCTGATGTTGATATTGATGTACTCGTCCATGTTCTGCCTGGCTTCGACCACGACAAGACCAGTCATCAATTTGCTGACGGAGGCGATAGGGACAACCACATCGGGGTTGCTGGCATAGATGACTTTGTTGGTCTGCATATCCAGCAGCAAAGAGCTGCCGGAAGCCAGCTTGAGTTGTTTCGTATCTCGAGGTGCCGCGGTGGTTTCAGCAGCATTGACCGTTGGCGTGATGAACGTCCCTGTAAATACAAAAAATAGGCTCAGGATGGAAAGACGGATTTTCACGCTGGCAGACTCATAAGGTGTGGATTAGCCGTTTTGTAACGGGCTGTTGCTTAAAAAAACGACGCATTTTAGGAGTATGGCTGAAGAACTGTCGATGGTTGTTCAATCAACAAGTCAAAGTCCTTGAAAAGCCCTACAAAACAGCAGGTTTCCGGCGAGTGGTAGGGGCTGTTCAGCGGGCAAAAAGAACCCCGCCATTGGCGGGGTTCTTTTGTTCGTTGCCTGGATCGAGGCGTGAACTCAGCTGTGCAGCGTTTCCGCTGCGTACAGCGTGTTTTCCAGCAGGCAGGCGCGGGTCATCGGGCCGACGCCGCCCGGTACTGGAGTGATCCAGCCAGCGCGGGGCAGGGCGGTTTCGTAGATCACGTCGCCGACCAGCTTGCCGTCTTCCTGACGGTTGATGCCGACGTCGATCACGATCGCGCCTTCCTTGATCCACTCACCCTTGACCAGGCCCGGCTTGCCGGCGGCGACCACCACCAGATCGGCGCGACCGACGTGGCCTGCCAGATCCTTGGTGAAGCGGTGGGTGACGGTCACGGTGCAACCGGCCAGCAGCAATTCCATCGCCATCGGTCGCCCGACAATGTTGGAGGCGCCGACGACCACTGCATCCATCCCGTAAAGATCGGCCCCGGTGCTTTCCAGCAGGGTCATGATCCCTTTGGGCGTGCAAGGGCGCAGCAGCGGAATGCGCTGGGCCAGACGACCGACGTTATAAGGATGGAAGCCGTCGACGTCTTTGTCCGGACGAATGCGTTCCAGCAATTTGGACGCGTCCAGGTGTTCAGGCAGCGGAAGTTGAAGCAGAACGCCGTCGATTGCCGGGTCGTCGTTCAGGCGATCGATCAGGGCGGTCAGCGCTTCTTGAGTGGTTTCGGAAGGCAGGTCGTAGGCTTGGGAAATGAAGCCGACCTCTTCACAGTCTTTACGCTTGTGCGAGACATAAACCTGAGAGGCAGGATCGCTGCCGACCAGGATCACCGCTAGACCGGGAGTGCGCAGGCCTTGCTGGCGACGCTCGGTAACGCGTTTGGCGATCTGCTGGCGCAGGCTGGCGGCGATCGATTTGCCGTCGATTAGTTGTGCAGTCATTGCGCGTGATTAACCATCGAGAGGGGAAAAAAAGAGAACGCATTCTCGCATGTCATGAGGTGAGGGCAAAGGCGCTTGGTCTGCAAATTCCTCTAACCCCTTTAATTAAATGAATTTTTTTTAAAAAGGATTTGACGCCCTACGGGGGGCTCTATACTATTCGTCGCACTTGTCGGGCACAGCCTAGCACTGGTTAAGAAGGTCGAGTGGAATTACGATTCTGCAAGGCTGGAAAGCACTTAGTTTGTAGTCCTTCAAGGGTACAGATTAACAAGGCGCCCGTAGCTCAGCTGGATAGAGCATCCGCCTTCTAAGCGGATGGTCGCAGGTTCGAGTCCTGCCGGGTGCGCCATTAGGCAGCTTTGGCACAAGTAACGCGATATGGTGGGCGTAGCTCAGTTGGTAGAGCACGGGATTGTGACTCCCGTTGTCGTGGGTTCGATCCCCATCGTCCACCCCATATTTCGAAAGGCGCCAGATTAACAGTCTGGCGCCTTTGCTTTAACGGCTACATGCGGATGTGGTGGAATTGGTAGACACACTGGATTTAGGTTCCAGCGCCGCGAGGCGTAAGAGTTCGAGTCTCTTCATCCGCACCAAATAAAGCTTCATTCAGGCCGCTGGCTTGGCTGGAGCTCAACGAAGAAGTTGTTTGGCTTCTTTGTTACGCAATATGGTGGGCGTAGCTCAGTTGGTAGAGCACGGGATTGTGACTCCCGTTGTCGTGGGTTCGATCCCCATCGTCCACCCCATATTCCGAAAGGCGCCAGATTTAACAGTCTGGCGCCTTTTTTGTTTTAGTGGTCTGAGTGTTTCGCGACTGCAGGTTCTGGGTCGCAGGCGCAGGGCGTTTCGTCGTATTTTTGTTTCTCGATGATGCCGTGCTGCTCGCCGGTCTTGCTCGCGAGATCG
The DNA here is from genome assembly GCF_019946675.1 of Pseudomonas sp. BF-B-15. Lineage (NCBI taxonomy): Bacteria > Pseudomonadati > Pseudomonadota > Gammaproteobacteria > Pseudomonadales > Pseudomonadaceae > Pseudomonas > Pseudomonas sp. BF-B-15. The sequence continues at coordinate 36,533 of NZ_JAGYFZ010000052.1, read as the reverse complement.
GCTGTCAGGGAGATGCCTGGCAATCGCTTCTATATATAGAAGGGTTGGCGCAGAGCCCTGGCATGATTGGCTGTATTTGCCACCGGGGCGAGATGCATTCATGCATTCGCACCTATAAATTGCCTGCTGCGTTGTTACCCGTTTTCAGTAGGGTGACTTCTTGAGTTTGACCTACTAGAATGCATGCCCTTGATTCTGGGGTCGGAAACGGCCGGCCAACGTCTGTGCAACGAGGAATATCCATGCAAGTTTCTGTTGAAAATACTTCTGCTCTTGAGCGCCGCATGAGCATCACCGTGCCGGCTGAGCGCATCGAGACTCAGGTCAACAAGCGTCTGCAGCAGACCGCCCAAAAGGCCAAGATCGCTGGTTTCCGTCCAGGCAAAGTGCCGATGAGCGAAATCAAGCGCCGTTTTGGTGCTGATGCACGTCAGGAAGCTGTCGGCGACGTCATCCAGTCCTCTTTCTACGAAGCCGTAGTTGAGCAAAAGCTGAACCCGGCTGGCGCTCCTTCGATCGAGCCGAAATCCCTGGAAGCTGGCAAAGACCTGGAATACGTCGCGATTTTCGAGGTGTTCCCAGAGTTCACCGTTGCCGGTTTCGAAGGCATCACCGTTGAGCGCCTGAGCGCTGACGTGGCTGACGCCGATCTGGACAAAATGCTGGACGTGCTGCGCAAGCAGAACACCCGTTTCGAAGTGGCCGATCGCGCCGCTCAGAACGACGACCAACTGAACATCGATTTCGTCGGCAAGGTTGACGGTGAAGTGTTCGCTGGCGGTTCCGCCAAAGGCACTCAGCTGGTTCTGGGTTCCGGCCGCATGATCCCGGGTTTCGAAGACGGTCTGGTTGGCGCTAAAGCCGGCGAAGAGCGCGTTCTGAACCTGACCTTCCCAGCTGACTATCAGAACCTGGACCTGGCGGGCAAAACCGCTGAGTTCACCGTGACTGTGAACACTGTTTCCGAGCCAAAACTGCCTGAGCTGAACGAAGAGTTCTTCGCTCAATTCGGCATCAAGGAAACCGGTCTGGAAGGCTTCCGCGCCGAAGTTCGCAAGAACATGGAGCGTGAGCTGCGTCAGGCAATCAAATCCAAGGTCAAGAATCAGGTAATGGACGGTCTGCTGGCCACCAACCCGATCGAAGTGCCAAAGGCTCTGCTGTCCAACGAAGTTGACCGTCTGCGCGTGCAGGCTGTTCAGCAGTTCGGCGGCAACATCAAGCCTGACCAACTGCCGGCCGAGCTGTTCGAAGAGCAAGCCAAGCGTCGCGTTGTTCTGGGTCTGATCGTGGCTGAAGTGGTCAAGCAATTCGACCTCAAGCCTGACGAAGCCCGCGTTCGCGAAATGATCCAGGAAATGGCTTCGGCCTACCAAGAGCCTGAGCAGGTTGTGTCCTGGTACTACAAGAACGAGCAGCAACTGAACGAAGTCCGTTCGGTTGTGCTGGAAGAGCAAGTTGTGGATACTGTTCTGCAGAAAGCTAGCGTGACCGACAAATCGGTCTCTTACGAAGAAGCGGTCAAGCCGGTAGAAGCTCCACAAGCCGACTGATCTTTTCTGCGGTAAGAAGCACACACCATAAGCCAGCCTTCGTGCTGGCTTATGCGTATTCAAGACATAACTATTTGGGAGTGACTGCAGAGCATGTTCCGTAATTCGTATATTCAGCAGAACTCTGATATCCAGGCCGCAGGCGGCCTGGTCCCGATGGTTGTCGAGCAGTCTGCTCGTGGCGAGCGCGCCTACGACATTTACTCGCGTCTTCTCAAGGAGCGGGTGATCTTTCTGGTGGGTCCGGTAGAGGACTACATGGCCAACCTGATTTGCGCGCAGCTGCTGTTCCTTGAAGCGGAAAACCCGGACAAGGACATCCATCTCTATATCAACTCCCCGGGCGGTTCGGTGACGGCGGGCATGTCGATCTACGACACCATGCAGTTCATCAAGCCTAACGTGTCGACCACCTGTATCGGTCAGGCCTGCAGCATGGGCGCATTCCTGCTGACCGCCGGTGCTCCTGGCAAGCGTTACTGCCTGCCGAACTCACGCGTGATGATTCACCAGCCACTGGGCGGTTTCCAGGGGCAGGCTTCGGATATCGAAATCCATGCCAAGGAAATCCTCTTCATTCGTGAGCGTCTCAACACGCTGATGGCCAAGCACAGCGGGCGCACGCTTGAAGAGATCGAGCGCGATACCAACCGCGACAATTTCATGAGTGCAGAAGCCGCGCGTGAATACGGGTTGATCGATGAAGTGATCACCCAGCGCCCCGCTTAATATAAGCAGCTCAAAATAAGGCGGGTCGGCTGGTCCGATCACCAGCGGGCTTGAAAAAGCCCGCAATAGCCTTCATCTTGTGTTGCAAGCCTATCGGATTTGGATCGAACGAATGACTGACACCCGCAACGGCGAGGACAACGGCAAGCTGCTCTATTGCTCCTTCTGTGGCAAAAGCCAGCATGAAGTGCGCAAATTGATTGCCGGCCCCTCGGTCTTTATCTGCGACGAGTGCGTCGACCTGTGCAATGACATCATCCGAGAGGAGGTGCAGGAAGCCCAGGCGGAAAGCAGCGCGCATAAATTGCCTTCGCCTAAAGAAATCAGCGGCATCCTTGATCAGTACGTGATTGGTCAGGAGCGTGCAAAAAAGGTTCTGGCTGTAGCGGTGTACAACCACTACAAACGCCTGAACCAGCGTGACAAAAAGAATGACGACGTCGAACTCGGCAAGAGCAACATCTTGCTGATCGGCCCGACAGGCTCGGGTAAAACCCTGCTTGCCGAAACACTGGCCCGCTTGTTGAACGTTCCGTTCACCATCGCCGACGCAACCACCCTCACCGAGGCGGGTTATGTGGGTGAAGATGTCGAGAACATCATTCAGAAGCTGCTGCAGAAGTGCGATTACGACGTAGAAAAAGCCCAGATGGGCATTGTCTACATCGATGAGATCGACAAGATCTCGCGCAAGTCTGACAACCCGTCGATCACCCGGGACGTTTCCGGTGAAGGCGTGCAGCAGGCCCTGCTCAAGCTGATCGAAGGTACGGTCGCTTCCGTTCCGCCTCAAGGTGGTCGCAAGCATCCGCAGCAGGAATTCCTTCAGGTTGACACCCGTAACATCCTGTTCATCTGCGGCGGCGCATTCTCTGGTCTGGAAAAGGTTATTCAAAACCGTTCCACCAAGGGCGGCATCGGTTTCAACGCAGAAGTGCGCAGCAAGGAAGAAGGCAAGAAAGTCGGTGAATCCCTGCGTGAAGTCGAGCCTGACGATCTGGTCAAGTTCGGTCTGATCCCGGAATTCGTCGGTCGTCTGCCGGTTCTTGCCACGCTGGACGAGCTTGATGAGGCTGCATTGATGCAGATCCTCACCGAGCCGAAAAATGCTCTGACCAAACAGTATGCCAAGCTGTTCGAGATGGAAGGCGTGGACCTGGAATTCCGGGCCGACGCACTCAAATCGGTCGCCAAACGTGCCCTGGAACGCAAGACCGGTGCCCGTGGACTGCGCTCGATTCTCGAAGGTGTATTGCTCGACACTATGTATGAAATTCCCTCGCAGTCCGAGGTGAGTAAAGTAGTGATCGATGAAAGCGTTATAGAAGGCAAGTCCAAGCCACTGTATATCTACGAAAACAGTGAGCCGGCTGCCAAGGCCGCGCCAGACGCTTAAGCGTCACGCAGCTGGAATAAAGAAGGGGCCTTCGGGCCCCTTTTCTTTTAAAGCATTTTTAACGTCCTCTTTGCGCTTGTTTTTTTTCAAGGCAGCCCCCATCTTGGTTTCAAGCTTACTTCCATCTGTTTACGGCCTTATGGCCGCCGTAGAGGCGAAATCATGAAGACAACCATCGAATTGCCTCTCCTGCCATTGCGTGATGTCGTGGTTTATCCGCACATGGTTATCCCGCTGTTCGTGGGGCGCGAGAAATCCATCGAAGCCCTCGAGGCAGCGATGACGGGCGACAAGCAGATCCTTCTGCTGGCCCAGAGAAACCCTGCTGACGACGATCCCGGTGAAGAAGCACTTTATCGCGTAGGCACGATCGCTACCGTTCTGCAGTTGCTCAAGTTGCCTGACGGCACGGTCAAGGTTCTGGTCGAAGGTGAGCAGCGCGGCGCCGTGGAGCGCTTCAGCGAAGTGGACGGCCATTGCCGTGCCGAAGTCTCCTTGATCGATGAAGTCGATGCGCCTGAGCGCGAGTCGGAAGTGTTTGTCCGCAGCCTGCTGGCTCAGTTCGAACAATATGTGCAGCTGGGCAAGAAAGTCCCCGCTGAAGTCCTGTCGTCGCTCAACAGCATCGACGAGCCAGGCCGCCTGGTCGATACCATGGCCGCGCACATGGCCCTGAAGATCGAGCAGAAGCAGGAAATTCTCGAAATCATCGATTTGTCGGCCCGGGTCGAGCACGTCCTGGCGTTGCTGGATGCCGAGATCGATCTGCTGCAAGTCGAAAAACGCATTCGCGGTCGCGTCAAAAAACAAATGGAGCGCAGCCAGCGCGAGTACTACCTGAATGAGCAGATGAAGGCCATTCAGAAAGAGCTCGGCGACAGCGACGAAGGCCATAACGAAATCGAAGAGCTGAAAAAGCGCATCGATGCCGCCGGCCTGCCGAAAGACGCCTTGGCCAAGGCCCAGGCCGAACTGAACAAGCTGAAGCAAATGTCGCCAATGTCCGCGGAAGCGACCGTGGTGCGTTCGTACATCGACTGGCTGGTTCAGGTGCCGTGGAAGGCTCAGAGCAAAGTGCGTCTGGACCTGGCGCGTGCCGAAGACATCCTCGACGCCGACCACTACGGTCTGGAAGAAGTCAAAGAACGCATCCTCGAATACCTCGCCGTGCAAAAACGCGTGAAGAAGATTCGTGGCCCGGTGTTGTGCCTGGTTGGTCCTCCTGGCGTGGGTAAAACCTCGCTGGCGGAGTCGATTGCTCACGCCACCAACCGTAAATTCGTGCGCATGGCCCTCGGCGGTGTACGCGATGAAGCGGAAATTCGTGGTCATCGCCGGACTTATATCGGTTCGATGCCAGGTAGATTGATTCAAAAGATGACAAAAGTGGGCGTGCGCAACCCGCTGTTCCTGCTCGATGAAATCGACAAAATGGGCAGCGACATGCGTGGCGATCCAGCGTCGGCGTTGCTGGAAGTGCTCGATCCGGAGCAGAACCACAACTTCAACGATCACTATCTGGAAGTCGATTACGACCTGTCCGATGTGATGTTCCTGTGCACCTCGAACTCGATGAATATTCCACCGGCGCTGCTCGACCGGATGGAAGTGATTCGTCTGCCGGGTTACACCGAAGACGAGAAAATCAACATCGCCGTCAAATACCTTTCGCCGAAGCAGATCACGGCCAACGGTTTGAAGAAAGGCGAGCTGGAATTCGACGCCGAAGCGATCCGCGACATCATCCGCTACTACACCCGCGAAGCCGGTGTACGTGGTCTGGAGCGCCAGATTGCCAAGGTTTGCCGCAAGGCGGTCAAGGAGCATGCACTGGAAAAACGCTTCTCGGTGAAGGTCACTGCCGACATGCTGGAGCACTTCCTGGGCGTGCGTAAATTCCGCTACGGCCTGGCTGAATCGCAGGATCAGATCGGTCAGGTGACCGGTTTGGCATGGACTCAGGTGGGCGGCGAATTACTGACCATCGAAGCCGCTGTCGTACCGGGCAAAGGCCAGTTGATCAAGACCGGTTCGCTGGGTGACGTGATGGTCGAATCGATCACCGCTGCCCTGACCGTTGTCCGCAGCCGCGCGAAGAGCCTGGGCATTCCCCTGGACTTCCACGAGAAGCGCGACACGCACATCCACATGCCGGAAGGGGCGACCCCGAAGGACGGCCCTAGCGCCGGTGTAGGCATGTGCACGGCCCTGGTGTCGGCGTTGACCGGGATCCCGGTGCGCGCTGACGTGGCCATGACGGGTGAAATCACCTTGCGCGGTCAAGTGCTGGCGATTGGCGGTCTGAAAGAAAAACTGCTTGCTGCCCACCGTGGCGGGATCAAGACGGTGATCATTCCTGAAGAGAACGTACGCGATCTGAAGGAAATTCCTGACAATATCAAGCAAGATCTGCAGATTAAACCGGTTAAATGGATTGACGAGGTCCTGCAAATTGCGCTGCAATACGCGCCGGAGCCCTTGCCCGATGTAGCTCCGGAGATAGTTGCAAAGGATGAAAAACGCGAGTCTGACTCTAAGGAAAGAATTAGCACGCATTAGTACGCATTTGCCTGGAGGGCTTGTTGACAGCTTTTTAGAGCCCTTGTTATAAAGCGGCTCTTAAGTGTCTGTAGGCCATTCAGCACTCGTTTTTGCTTTCACCAAAAAACTTAGAATCATACTCAAATAGATATAAGGGGACTTAGAGTGAACAAGTCGGAACTGATTGATGCTATCGCTGCATCCGCTGATATCCCGAAAGCTGCTGCTGGCCGTGCGCTGGACGCTGTAATCGAATCCGTCACTGGCGCTCTCAAGGCTGGCGACTCTGTTGTTCTGGTTGGTTTCGGTACTTTCTCCGTGACTGATCGTCCAGCTCGCATTGGTCGTAACCCACAGACCGGTAAGACACTGGAAATCGCAGCAGCCAAAAAACCAGGTTTCAAAGCCGGTAAAGCACTGAAAGAAGCTGTCAACTAAGTTCGATTCAGGTTTTTGCCTATCCGGGTCGGGGTCATGCCTGACCTGGCAGCGGAGCGGTAGTCCAGTCGGCAAGTTGCCGGTCCGAGACACCGAGGGTCGCAAGTTCGAACCCTTGGTCCGCTCCGCCAGTTACGAGAAGGCGCATCCTCGGATGCGCCTTTCTTCTATCCGGATTCTACCCACGCTCCACGGTTGCCTAATTTTGAAGTTCAACCGTTTCTGGGGGACGCATGCTGCAGAATATCAGGGACAATTCACAAGGCTGGATTGCCAAGACCATTATCGGGGTCATCGTTGCACTGATGGCTTTGACCGGTTTCGACGCCATTTTTCAGGCCACCACCCATCGTAACGATGCGGCCAAGGTCAACGGCGAAGAAATCAGCCAGAACGAGCTGAGCCAGGCGGTCGATATGCAACGCCGTCAACTCATGCAACAGCTGGGCAAGGATTTCGATGCTTCCTTGCTCGACGAAAAAATGCTGCGCGAATCGGCCCTCAAAGGCTTGATCGACCGCAAGCTGCTGCTGCAAGGCGCAGAAAACTCGAAATTCGCTTTTTCCGAAGCGGCTTTGGACCAAGTGATCCTGCAAACCCCTGAGTTCCAGGTGGACGGCAAGTTCAGCTCCGAGCGTTTCGATCAGGTTATTCGTCAGCTCGGCTACAGCCGCATGCAATTCCGCCAGATGCTGGCTCAGGAAATGCTGATCGGCCAACTGCGCGCTGGCCTGGCTGGCAGCGGTTTCGTCACCGACGCACAGGTGCTGGCCTTCGCCCGTCTGGAAAAACAGACCCGCGATTTCGCTACCCTGAACGTCAAGGCTGACCCGGCGGCTGTGAAGCTGACCGACGATGAGGTCAAGGCCTACTACGACGAACACGCCAAGGAATTCATGACGCCGGATCAGGTGATCATCGATTACCTCGAGTTGAAGAAGTCTTCCTTCTTTGATCAGGTCGCGGTGAAAGACGAAGACCTGCAAGCGGCGTATCAGAAAGAAATCGCCAACCTGTCCGAGCAACGTCGGGCGGCGCACATTTTGATCGAAGTGAACGACAAGGTGACCGAGGCGCAAGCCAAGGCCAAGATCGAAGAAGTTCAGGCCCGTCTGGCCAAAGGCGAGAAGTTCGAGGCCTTGGCCAAGGAGTTCTCCCAGGATCCAGGTTCGGCGAACAACGGTGGTGACCTCGGTTACGCAGGCCCTGGCGTCTACGATCCAGCGTTCGAAACCGCGCTGTATGCGTTGGCCAAGGACCAGGTTTCGGCCCCGGTTCGTACTGATTTCGGCTTCCACCTGATCAAGCTGTTGGGTGTCGAGGCGCCGGAAGTTCCGACCCTGGCTAGCCTGAAAGACAAGCTGACCAAAGAGCTGAAAACCCAGCAGGTCGAGCAGCGTTTCGTCGAGGCGACCAAGCAACTGGAAGACTCGTCGTTCGAATCTTCCGATCTGGCCCAGCCGGCACAGGACCTGAAACTGACCGTTCACACCTCCAAGCCGTTCGGCCGGGAAGGTGGCGACGGCGTTGCAGCCAACCGTGCGGTGATCGCTGCCGCGTTCAGTCCCGAAGTGCTGGATGAGGGTGCCAACAGCACCGCCATCGAACTCGATCCGGAAACCGTGATCGTGTTGCGTGCCAAGGAACACCTGAAGCCTGCGCAACTGCCGCTGGAAAGCGTCTCTGCCGCCATCCGTGGGCAATTGGCCAAGGAGCACGCCAGTGCTGCCGCCAAGACCAAGGCTGATGAGCTGATTGCCGGCCTGCGCGAAGGCAAGACGCCGCTGGACAAGGCGATTGACGGTCAGAGCTGGAAAGTCACCGCTGCGGCGAATCGCGCTCAGGAAGGGATCGACCCGACTGTGCTGCAAGCGTTGTTCCGCATGCCGAAGCCGGTTGCCAAAGACAAGCCGACCTTCAGCAGCGTGACCCTGGCGGATGGTAGCCTGGTGATCGTGCGTCTGAACGGCGTCAACGAAGCCGCTGCGCCGACCGACGAAGAGAAGGCTCAATACCGTCGCTTCCTCGCCTCGCGCATTGGTCAGCAAGACTTTGCGGCCTACCGCAAGCAGCTGGAAGCCGAAGCGGACATCAAGCGTTTCTGATGCCTGACTGAGTTTCCCGCGACACAAAAACCCCGGCCAAACCGCCGGGGTTTTTTGTGGGCGCAGAAAAAGCGGGCAGGGGCTGTCCGTCGGCTGAGGTTTTTCCGGGCGACTTTTTCCTGTAAATGGCAGTCATTACACTTGTAACTGTTTCAAGACACTAATCGATGCGACGCTAAGCATCGATCTGTTGCACAATACGCCCCGGACCGTTTTTCTCAGGATGTTCAATGTTTAAATCATTTCCCGTGCGGGTTGTCGGGCTGGCGTTGGTGCTGGCCGTCGCGGCCGGTTGCTCTTCGAAAAAAGCCCCGATCTATGAGCATGAGAACTTCGACGACTCCGGAACCTTTTCGCGCAATTACCCGGTCACCGATGCGCAATCCTGCGAAGCCGCCCGTCGCGCGTTGCTCAGCCAGGGTTACATCATCACCAGCAACGACCCGAAGCTGATCAGTGGTCACAAGAGCTTCCAGCAGACTGGCGAGACCCACATGGAGATCAGCTTCAGTGTGGTCTGTGCCGATGATGGCAGCGAAGGCCATCACGCGACCATGTTCGCCAACGCCTTGCAGGACCGCTATGCGCTGAAGAAGACCAACAACTCCGCGAGCCTCGGTGTCGGTGTGTTGGGTTCGGTATCGATGCCGATCGGCTCGTCCGACGACTCGATGGTCAAGGTCGCCAGCGAAACCGTCTCGTCGGCTAAGTTCTACGAGCGTTTCTTCGCCCTGGTCGAATTGTTCCTGCCGCCGGAAGCGAAAAAAGCCGCGCACATCGTCGAAAAGCCGAAAACCGATCTGGGCGTGCCTGAAGCCAAGGCCGCTCCGGCGCCTGAGCCGGCCTCTGCCGCCCAATCAGCTCCAGCTCCAGCTCCAGCTCCGGCAGCCGAGCCTGCGCCAGCCCCTGCTGCAGAACCGGTTGCACCGTCACCTGAGCCCGCACCGGTTGCACCGGTCGAGAACGCTGAATCGGCGGCACCGTCGACGGAAAACGTCACGCCACCGGCGCAGTCGAATTTGCCTCCTCCGAGTGAGCCGATTCCTGCCATGCCTGTGACCAGCCAATAATCGGTGACTGACGTTCCGGGATCGGCTCGCAGCCTGTCGATCCCGGAATCGTGTTCAAGTTTGATCCGCGTCAACCCAGGCCACATTCCGATGGCCTGTATCGAAAAAACCTGTGATAAATTCCTGACCACCTGCTACGTTTTATTCAGTAGCGACGGAGCGTCGTGCCTGCGTCATTTTTCTTTCACGCGGGCACTTTATGCTCAAGGTGCAGGTCATTTATTCAAGCGTTTTTTCAATGAGCGATGGGGGATTCAAAATGGACGATTATCAAGAAGAGCTGCTCGAGTTCCAGGCCTTTGAACTGGACCCGCTGGAACCGGCCGAAGACGCTACCGAGCTGTAAGCGTCAGGCCGACTGGCGGTGACTGCGGCGAAACTCGCCGGGTGTCTGACCGCTCCAGCGTTTGAAAGCACGTTGAAACGCTTCGGCTGAGGCAAAGCCCAGCAGGTAGGCGATTTCACCGAACGCCAGTTCGGTGTCACGAATGTAGGTCATGGCCAGGTCGCGACGAGTGTCGTTGAGAATTGCACGAAACTGCGTGCCTTCCTCGGTGAGTTTGCGGCGCAAGGTCCAGGTAGGCAGCTTCAGGCGTGCCGCCACTTCTTCCAGGTCGGGTTCCCGGCCACCATTGAGCAACGGCCCCAGTAACTGAGTGATGCGTTCACGCAGGCTGCGGGTGCGTGTCAGTTGTTCCAGTTCCCGTTCACACAATTGCAGCAGGTGTCGCCACGTACTCGGGCAGTGCAGCGGGTTGCGCTGAGCGAGGCTGGCCAGACTCAGGCGCAGTTGGTTCTGTTCGGCGCCAAACTGGATCGGGCAATCGCCCAGCACCGCATAAGCGTCCCGGTAATCCGGCTCGTCGAACTCGATCTCGATGCGCTCAGCGCTTAAGGGGACCGGGCTGACGCTGGACAATTGTTGCAACCAGCCGGCGATGATCGAATCCACCACGAAGCGGTTATAGGCGTTGTAAGGGCTGATGGAATAGAACCGCAGCCACGCGCCTTGGGCATCTTCGTGGAAACTCGATTGACCGCGATAGTTGGAGCCGTACAAGGCTTCGAAGCGAATCAGGCAACGTGCCGCTTCGCGTACGGTCGGTGCTTGCGCGGCGGTAACCCCGGCGAGGCCGGCCTGGCTCAGGCGGCTGAGCTGGCCCATGCGTAAACCCAGTGCCGGGTCGGCGGTCAGTTGAATGGCGCCGTGGCCCAGGCGCATGTAGCGCGGGATCGACAGCCGGGCGCAGGCTTCGCCAAGCCGGGCGGGGTCCAGGCCATACTGGTCGAGCAGGGGCTGAGGATCGATGCCGTGACTGCGCACCGCGTCGGCCAGGCTGTGAACAAAGCCCACCGACAGATCGCCCAGACGCATCGGCAACGGTTTCATGGTTTACAACCAAAGATTCAGCAAGCGCGCGCCACGGAAGTTTCCACCGGCGAAATGCTGTCCATTGCTGCTGAGAAAACTTTGCCCGGCGCTGCCCTGATCCCAGAACTGCCCGCGCAGGAACACGCTCATGCCGGCGATGGCCTGGCTGGCGGGCGGTTGAGCGGTCAGCGTCAGGCGATGCCAGGCTTGACCCTCGCTCAGTTCGCCAGCCTTGAGGCTGACGGAGTCGGGCGTCGATAAACCCTTGTAGCCGCGCCATGGCTTGTCCCAGGCGCCGCGACCGATGACGAACGCCGGGACCGCGACCAGCTGCGCGCCCTGATCGTCGAGTTGGCGGTAGTTGTCCGGGTACCAGCTGTCGCTGCCGATCAACACGCCCAGGCGTCCGGCCGGGGTGTCGACGACGTTGAGCGTGTGTTCGCCATTGGCCTGGATCACATCGCTTTCATCGACGATCGGGTGCATCTGGCGCTGTGGCTGGCCAATCGGCAGCCCGTCGCGGCCGAACACCACGCTGCTGTTGTACAGCGCACCGCGACCGATTTTCAGCGTGCCGTCGATGATGCTCGGCTCGGGCAGCACGATGGAGCCCGCCACGAGCGTCACGTGAAATTCCTTTGCCAGCCCACCAAACAGGGCCTGGTAATCCTTGGCCATGCTCTTGGCTTTCATGCGCAGGTGCGCATCGTCGAGGCGGTTGTCACCCTTGGCGCCGATCAGCGCGCGGATGAACTTCAGCGGGTTGCTCACCGCCAGCCAGTTCATGGCTTCCTTGAGCGTGGTGGCTTGATACAACTCGTCTTTCTCGCCGCTGACCATCAGCCAGGTGCCGACATGTTCGGGCAGCACGACGATGGTTTTTTCATTCAGCAGCCCCTGTTCCTGGGCTTTCTGCAAATAGGCTGCGAGTTTGCGGTGCAAGCGTTCGGTGCTTTGGTAGTCGGTGGGAAACAGTTCGGGCTGGATGCCCAGCAGGTTGCCACGATCGGCAGGCGTTCCCTGATCGATGGCGAGATCGATGCGCAAGTCCGACAGGTAATGACCCGCCGGACGATCCGCGGCCCACATGGCGTAGGTCGTCAGGGCGGCAATCAATGCCATGGAGAAAGTCAGGTACAGAAGTTTGCGCATGGGAAAACAGTTAGTGGCCGTGTGCAGGGTTCATGATTGGCGTTCAGGATGGGGGACGAGGCTACGGTAAAACAACGCGTTGAGGGGCGGTTTTTTTGATTTTTTTGCGGTTTTGCAGCGAATGATGGCCGACGCTGCCGAACCAATGCCAAGACGCATCGCAATGATCCATATGTGCCGAATTCGTCATGGCGTCGGCCTAAAGCGATCAAGCCGTGACGGTTGGAACGGGTCAGGCTGGACGGTCTGTTCAAGGAGGTGATTATGATCCGTCTGTCCCTGGCCGAAGCTCGCGAGCTGGCCGAATCGATCTTGCTGCACAACGGTTTCAACCTTGCCCACGCTCAGGCGGTGACAGCCACAGTGATTGCCGGCGAGCGCGATGGCTGCGCCTCCCATGGTTTGTATCGGATCCTGGGCTGCGTCAACTCACTCAGGGCAGGCAAAGTGGCGGCCGATGCCGAGCCGCAGGTCATCGATCAAGCGCCTTCGATCGTGCGCGTGGACGCGGCGGGTGGTTTTTCACAATTGGCGTTCCAGGCGGGGCTGCCGTTGTTGGCGCAGAAAGCCCGGGCAAACGGTATCGCTGCTCTGGCAATCAATCGCTGCGTGCATTTCTCTGCGCTGTGGGTTGAGATCGAGCAACTGACGGCGGCCGGTTTGGTGGCATTGGCCTGCAATCCCAGTCATGCCTGGGTGGCGCCAGCGGGCGGCAGCCAGCCAGTGTTTGGCACCAATCCCATTGCGTTCGGCTGGCCACGCTCGGGCAAGGATCCGTTTGTGTTCGACTTCGCCACCAGCGCGATTGCCCGTGGCGATATCGAGTTGCACCGGCGCGCCGGCAAAGCGCTTCCCGAGGGCTGGGGTGTGGACGCGCAGGGCCAGCCAAGCACCGATGCCAACGTGGTGCTCGATGCGGGCGCGATGCTGACGTTCGGTGGGCACAAAGGCTCGGCGCTGGCGGCCATGGTGGAGCTGATCGCCGGGCCGTTGATCGGCGACCTGACCAGCGCCGAGTCACTGGCTTACGACGCCGGCAGCAAGTCGTCGCCGTACCACGGCGAGTTGATCATTGCCCTTGATCCACGACGTTTTCTCGGTGAAGCCACCGAGCAGCATCTGGCCCGTGCCGAGGTCTTGTTTGAGAGTATTGAAGGGCAGGGCGCACGGTTGCCCTCGCAACGGCGCTATGAGGCGCGAGCGCGTAGCCTGGTGGAGGGCGTCGAGATTCCCGAGGCGTTGTACAACGATCTGAAAGCGCTGCTGGGATGAGTGAGAGCGTGCGCCACCGGTAAACCGGTGGCGCTTTTTTTACAGGGGCGTGCGTTGACTGCTGCCATCGACCAGGCGAGCGATGCCCAGCGGGTTGGCATTTTTCAGCGGGTCGGGCAGAAGCGCGTCGGGACAATTCTGATAGCACACAGGGCGCAGGAAACGCTCGATGGCGAGGCTGCCGACCGAGGTGCCGCGCGCATCTGAGGTGGCCGGGTAAGGCCCGCCATGCACCATCGCATCGCAGACTTCGACGCCGGTCGGGTAACCGTTGAACAACACCCGGCCGACTTTTTGCTCCAGCAGCGGTAACAGCCCGGGGTGATTTTGCAGGTCGCCGGCTTCAGCAATCAGCGTGGCCGTGAGTTGCCCGTGCAAGTGCTGAAGTGCCCGTTGCAGTTCGGCTTTGTCGGCCACTTCCACCAACACTGTCGCCGGACCGAACACTTCTTCTTGCAACAGCGGGTCGCCATCGAACAACAGACTCACGTCAGCCTTGAACAGTTGCGGCTGCGCCTGTGTGCCCTGTTGATCGCGACCGGCCAGGTGAGTGATGTTCGGGTGCGCGTGCAGCGCCTGCACACCGTTGGCGTAGCTGTCGAGCGTGCCGACGTTGAGCATGGTCTGCCCCGGTTGCCCCGCCATCACGGTGCTCAGCGATTGGGTGAAGGCGCTGAACGCTGGCGAGCGAATACCGATCACCAGTCCCGGGTTTGTGCAGAACTGGCCACAGCCGAGCACCACGGAGGCGGCGAGTTCGTTGGCAATTTTCTCGCCCCGCACTTGCAGTGCTTCGGGCAATACCAGCACTGGATTGATGCTGCTCATTTCGGCGAACACGGGAATCGGCTGCGCTCGTGCCGCGGCCATGTCGCACAACGCGCGGCCACCCTTGAGTGACCCCGTGAAACCGACAGCCTGAATCGCCGGATGTTTGACCAGGGTTTCGCCCACACCAGAACCGTAGATCATGTTGAACACACCCTTGGGCATGTCAGTCTGCTCGGCGGCACGGATGATCGCGTCGGCCACGAGTTCGGCCGTCGCCATATGCCCGCTGTGGGCCTTGAACACCACCGGACAACCGGCGGCCAGGGCGGCAGCGGTATCGCCACCGGCGGTTGAGAATGCCAGGGGGAAATTGCTCGCACCGAACACCGCGACCGGGCCGACGCCGATCCGGTATTGGCGCAAATCAGCTCGTGGTAGTGGCTGACGCTCGGGTAGGGGCCGGTCGATGCGTGCCGCATAAAAATCGCCACGGCGCAGGACTTGCGCAAACAGACGCATCTGGCTGCTGGTGCGCATGCGCTCACCCAGAATGCGTCCGTTCGGCAGCGCCGTCTCGCGGGTCACCAGAGCGATGAAATCATCGTCCAGTGCCTCCAGTTGCGTGGCGATGGCTTCGAGAAACTCCGCGCGGCGAATAGCCGACAACGTGCGAAAGGTCGGGTAGGCGGCTGCGGCGGCCTGGGCGGCGGCGTCGACTTCTTCGTTGGTGGCCTGCATGAACGCGTAGGGCAGCGCTTCACCGGTAGTGGCGTCGTGGCTGCGCACGGTGATCTTGCCAGCGGCGCTGCGCGCACCGCCGATGTAGTTGTGGCCGATGATCTCGGGCATGGAAAGCTCCTGTCGGAATGTAGGGGGCTGGATCTGTAGGAGCGAAGCTTGCTCGCGAAGGCGGTAATACATTCAACAGAGATGTCAGCTGACACATCGTCTTCGCGAGCAAGCTTCGCTCCTACAGGTCTGCGGCGTCAGGCCAAGGAATCGCTGCGGCGTGCGGTCACTGGTTCGGCATCGTTCAGGGCGGCGATCCGCGCGGCAGATTCGCTGTCCACCAGGTGCAACGACTTGCCACGCGTCTCACGGGTCAGGCCGACCGCAATGATGGAGATCAGCGACGCGCCGACCAGGTAAAACGCGATCGGTGTCGAGCTGTGGTACTTGTTGAGCAAGGTGATCGCAATCAACGGAGCGAGGGATCCGGCGAAGATCGGCGCCACCTGGTAGCACAGGGACAACGCGGTGTAGCGCACGTGGGTCGGGAACATTTCCGCCATCAGCGCCGAGTAGGGCGCATAGGTCATCGATTCGATGGCCAGGCCCAGGGTGATGGCCGCCATGATCAGCCAGTTGTTGCCGGTGTCCATCATCGGAAAGCCGATGAACCCCCAGAACGCCGTGAGGATCGCGCCGGTCAGGTACACCGGTTTGCGCCCGACCAGGTCAGACAGATAACCCATCAACGGAATCATGAAGAAGTGCAGCAGGTGCGCGCCGAACATCAGCAGCAGAATTTCGGACGTGTCCTTGTGCACCACCAGTTTCAGATAGGTAATCGAGAACGTCACGACGGTGTAGTAGAGGATGTTTTCGGCAAACCGCGCGCCAATACCAACCAGTACCGAACGCCAGTGGTGACGCAGCACTTCGACCACGCCCAGTTGCTGTTGCTTGGTCTGCGCCTGACGGGCCTGGGCTTCCTTGAAAATCGGCGCGTCATCGACGCTGGTGCGAATCCAGTAGCCGATCAGTACCACGAAGGCCGAGAACCAGAACGCCACGCGCCAGCCCCAGGCGAGGAATTGCTCCTCCGACAGGTTCGACGACAACAGCAGCAGCGCAACCGTCGCCACCAGGTTGCCGGCCGGCACACCGGCTTGCGGCCAACTGGCCCAGAAACCTCGGCGATTGTCCGGGCAATGCTCGGACACCAGCAGAATCGCGCCGCCCCATTCGCCGCCAAACGCGAAACCCTGGATCAGCCGCAGCAGCACCAGCAACACCGGTGCGGCATAGCCGATCTGGTTGAAACCGGGCAGGCAACCCATCAAGAAGGTGGTGATACCGACCACCACCAGGCTCAGTTGCAGCAGGCGTTTGCGGCCGTACTTGTCGCCGTAGTGACCGAACACCAGGCCACCCAACGGGCGGGCGAGAAAGCCCACGGCGTACAGGGCGAAAGCGGCGATGATGCCATCGATGGGGCTGTCGGTCTGGCGGAAGAACAACTGGCCGAAGACCAGTGCCGACGCGGTGCCATAAAGGAAGAATTCATACCATTCGGCGACTGTGCCGGCCATGGCGGCGGCCACGACGCGCTTGAGTCCCGAGGGTGTGGTTGCGCGGTGAGCGTGTTGAGCGTTGGGCATGCTGGCGTTTCCTGTAGGGGCGCAAAAACAGGTAGCCGGGCCGGGGCCGCAAAGCCCCGCCCGGCAATCACTCAGAGACCGACGTCCGGCAGGTGCGGACGGTTGGCCAGGGCCTTGGCCATGATCTGCTCGACGAAGAGCCGATCTTCTTCCGGCAGGGCCAGGCGTGGCGGACGGGTCAGCGCACTGCCGCGACCGGCGATGGCTTCGCACAGCTTGATGCACTGCACCAGGTCGGCACGGGCGTCGAGGTGCAGGATCGGCATCAGCCATTCGTAGATCGGCATGGCTTCGGCATAACGTCCGGCCTTGGCCAGGCGGAAGATGGTTTCGCCTTCTTTCGGGAACACGTTGGACATGCCCGACACCCAGCCTTCAGCACCCACGGCGAGGCTTTCCAGCACCACATCGTCGAGGCCGGCGAACAGCACAAAACGGTCGCCCACTTCGTTGCGGATGTCGATGAAGCGGCGGGTGTCGCCAGAGGAATCCTTGAAGCACACCACGTTGTCGCAGTCGGCCAGGGCAATCAGGATGTCCGGGGTCACGTCGTTTTTGTAGATCGGCGGGTTGTTGTAGACCATCAACGGCACGTCGGCGTTTTTTGCCACGTAGCGGTAATGCTCGGCGGTTTCGAACGGCTTGGAACCGTAGACCAGCGCCGGCATCAGCATCACGCCATCGACACCGACCTTGCGTACGGCGTTGGCGACCTTGGCCGCTTGCACACTGGTGAATTCGGCCACACCGCAAATCACGGGCACACGGCCGCGCGAGGCATCGACCGCGACTTCGGTCACGGCGATTTTTTCTTCAGCAGTCAGCGAGGTGTTCTCGCCTACCGAGCCGCAAACCACCAGGCCCGACACGCCGTCGCGGATCACGTTGGAAATCACCTGATGGGTTTTATCCAGGTTGATCGAGAAGTCATCGTTGAATTGAGTGGTCACCGCGGGGAAGACGCCACTCCAGTTAATTCGCTTGCTCATTGTTGCCTCCGGGTTGTTTATTGTATTTCGTATACGATATTTAAAATGAAAAAATTCGGCTAGTGCTTTTTTCAGGTTTGTGGGGTTTTTGTCAGCCGTCGGTCGGGGTGGTCAGTGCTTCAGAGTGTTCAGGCACCGGGCCAGGTGTCTGACAGTCGATAGCCTTGTGGCCACGGATCGTTTGGATCGAGCAGCAATTGATGGGTGCCGGTAATCCAGGCCCGGCCGGAAATGCAGGGGTAGATAGCGGGGCGTCCGGCCACTTCGGTCAGTGAGTCAATCCGACAGTGGAATTCGGAGCCGATAATCGAGCGACCGATAAAGCGCTCGCCGACGCGCATCAAACCCTTGGCGTGCAACACCGCCATGCGCGCCGAGCAACCCGTGCCGGTCGGCGAGCGGTCGATCTTGCCCGGTTGAATCACCACCGCGTTGGCGCCGGTGGCGATGCCGTTCTCGTGGACGACGGGCGCGGCGATCTGGCAAAAGGAAATGTGCGACCACTCAGGGTTCAACGGATGCACAAAGCCCAATTGCTCGTTGGCGGCACGGGTGATTTTCAGCCCGACCGCCACCAGGTCGGCGGCTTCATCGGGGCGGATTGAAAAACCCAGTTCCCTGGCATCGGCGATCACAAAGCTGTCACCGCCATAGGCGGTATCGACCTTGAGGGAGCCGACACCTTCCACTTCGATCCACGCGTCGAGGCGATCGGCGAAGGACGGCACGTTTTTGATTTCCACCCGTTCGACCTTGCCGTCACGGCAATCGGCTACAGCCTCGATCAGGCCGCCGGGGGCTTCGAGCACCAGCCGGGTTTGCGGTTCGGTCATTGGCACAATACCGGTGTCGAGCAACACGGTGGCCACGCACAGGGAATTGGAGCCGGACATCGGCGGGGTATCCGCCGGTTCCATGATGATCCAGGCCATGTGCGCCCGCGGGTCCTTGGCCGGCACCAGCAGGTTGACGTGGCGGTACACCCCGCCACGTGGCTCGTTGAGCACGAAGTTGCGCAGGGTTTCATCCCTGGCGATCCAGCGTGATTGTTCCCACACCGTGGCACCGGGCGGTGGTGCGACGCCGCCGACAATCACGTCGCCGACTTCACCTTCGGCGTGGCAGCTGACTACATGAATCACTTTCGATGAGCGCATGGTTTGCTCCTTATGTTGTCTATGCAGGCCTCATCGCGAGCAGGCTCGCTCCCACAGGGTTTGGCGACGTACATAAAATCGGGGTTCACCCAGGCCAATGTGGGAGCGAGCCTGCTCGCGATGGGGGCATCGTCTATTTCACCGACTTTAGAAACGCCGCAGTTTCCGCATGCACCGGATTACCAATCACCTGATCCGGCGAACCAATCTCATGCACCAGGCCGTTGCGAAAGAACGCCACGCGGTCGGACACGTCCCGGGCGAAGCGGATCTCGTGCGTCACCAGCACCATGGTCATGCCGTCTTCGGCGAGCATGCGCATGGTGTCCAGCACTTCGCCGACCAACTGTGGATCGAGGGCCGAGGTGGCTTCGTCGAACAGCATGTAGTCCGGTGACATGGCCAGGGCGCGGGCAATGGCCATGCGTTGTTGCTGGCCGCCCGAAAGCTTGCCGGGGAACACCTTGAGCTTGTCGCCCAGGCCGACGTGAGTCAGTTGCTGCACGGCCAGCGCCTCGGCTTCGGCCTTGCTTTTGCCCAGGACCTTGCGCGGTGCGAGCATCACGTTTTCCAGCACGGTCAGGTGCGGGAAGGCGTTCCATTGCTGGAACACGATGCCGATTTTCTGCCGCAGGTGATTGAGGTCGGTTGCGCGGTGATGCACCTCGACGCCATCCACGCGGATGTTGCCTTTCTGGATCGGTTCCAGGCCATTGATGCACATCAGCAGGGTCGATTTTCCCGAGCCGGAGCCGCCGATGATGGACACCACTTCGCCCTTGTTCACGGTCAGGCTGACACCCTTGACCACATCAAGGTCGCCGAAGGATTTGTGTACGTTGTCGATCTCAATCATTTTCTTGCCACCTTCTTTCCAGACGAGCGCCGAGGCGTGCGACCACCAGGCTCATGACGTAGTAGATAAGGCCCGCGATGCACAGCACCAGCAGCGGTTCCTGAATGCGGGTCACGATGGTTTGCGAGGCGCGGAGCAGTTCGACGATGCCGATCCACATCACCAGCGCGGTGTCTTTCATCACCCCGAGCACCAGGTTCAGCCAACCGGGAAAGGCTACCCGCGAGGCCATCGGCAGGACGATCCAGCGCAGGTCCTGGAAGAAACTCAGGCCCAGCGAACGGCTGGCCCGGCGCAGGGTCAGCGGTACCGACAGCACGCCGCCGCGCACGATCTCGGTGAAGTACGCGGCGGCGTAAACCCCGAGCACGATGCAGCCCACGCTGAAAGCACTGATGTTCAGGCCGACGATGCTCTTGAGCGAGTTGAACAGCACGAACTGGATCAGCAGCGGCACGCTGCGAAACACGTCCAGTACCCATGCCAGTGGCAGGCTGGCCCGTGGCAACAGCGCACGCAGCAGGCCGAACACCAGCCCGGCGAACGTGCCGAGCAGGATCGCCCAGCAAGTCAGTTGCAGCGTGATCCAGGCGCCGTTAAGCAGGAACAGCAGGTCGTTCCAGGAAAAACCGGTGGAAAACATAGTCACGTCCTCAGTAACGGAACAGCCGCCAGGCCATCAGCCGGGCCGTCGCGACGATCGCCTTGGCAATCAGGTAATACAGCACCGCGGCGATGGTGAAATATTCGAAGGTGCGGAACGTCTTGACGTTGTAGTCCTGGGTCACGCCGGTGAGGTCGTTGTTGAGCCCGACAATCACCCCCAGCGACGTCATCAACACTGCCCAGACCATCTGGTTGCTCAACGGGTAGAACACGATCCGCAACAGTTGCGGGACGATGATCATCCGGTAGGCCTGGAAGGCACTCATTCCCAGCGAGCGCGCGGCCCGCACCTGCGTGCCGGGCACCGCCTTGAGCCCGCCGCGAAAGTTTTCCGCGAGATAGCCGGCATTGTTGAAGGTGATCCCGGCCAACAGCGCGAGCCAGGAACTGACGTGCAGGCCCATTGAGCCGAGGCCGAAGTACAGGATGTAGATCTGGAACAGCGACGGGGTATTACGGGCAATCGACACCCAGCCGTTGCCGATGCCGCGCAGCAGCGGGTGTCTGGTTTCACGCATGACTGTCAGGGCCAGGGCGATCAGTACGCCGAAAATCATCGACAGCGCGGCGGTCTCGAAAGTGACCCAGGCGCCGGCGAGCATGTCCGGCAAGGCGCGCAGGGTGGCGCGCCATTGGAAGGTGTAATCAAACATGCGCGAGGCTCTCCATCAGCAAGGCAGGTTGCAACCAGCTCGGCAGTCGCCCGCTGGCGCTGCCAGTGCAAGCGGATTCAACGCACTCGGCGAGGCTGGCGAAGTGCACTTTTCGCCCCACCAGACCGGGTGCGTAATGGGCGTATTTGCCCGAGTTGGTCATTAAGGTTGTGGCGGCTGGCGGGATCACCGGCTCGCCGAGCATGCACCAGCAGGTGTCCGTCACCAGGGTGGCGCCGAAGGCTTCAATGACGCCGATGTGTCCGGCGTCGCGCGCCTGTTCCAGCACCGCACGACCGCACGTGATGGCGAGCACCACCTCGGGGTGTTTGTGCCGGCCGCGACACAGCCGTGCGAGTCGGGCGAACTCGCTGAGCGAGAAGTGCGGGTTACCCAGCGAGACCACCTCCACGTGGTTGTCACGGGCACTGTTGAGCTCGCGCCAACTGCCCAGCAGGTCCGCCAGGCGGATTGTTTCCACAGGTATCGGGACGCCGGCGTCCAGCGCTTGTGCAGGGTCGAGTGCTTCCGGTGTGACCCCGGCGATATGAAATAACGGCGCGGCCGACGTGGTGGCGAACGCCGCGCCGAAGGCTTTCAGGTCGTCGAGGTCTGGCTGGTGCTGTTCCAGCCCGGACACCAGCGGGATCCGACTGCCCGCGAGGGCTCCGATGTGGTAGCCGAGCAAGGGGTAAAACGCATCGTCGAGTTCGCCCAATTCCGGTAATTCAATGCGCAGGCGGGCTTTGCGTGGCGCCTCCAGATGACAACCGATCAGGGGCGCGCGGCCGGTCAGGGCGATGCAGATATCCAGGTAATCCGGGTACTTCAACGTGCGCGCACCAAGCACGCTGTTGGCGTAGACCACCGCGTTGGATTCGGCCCAGACGATCTGCTCGCCGGCCTTCGGTGCGGTGTCGAGCAAGTAGGGGGCACAGGTGAAACTGAGCTGCGCACCCATCGCCATGTAGGCATCGCCCAAGGCACTGGCCGGTTCGCCGAGCAACGGGTCGATGCCCAACTCTCGCCAGCGGCGCTGGTCCACGGAAATTGAATTGAGGGTGGTGGGCACGCGAACCTTTGCGCCCCAGTGCACCAGTTGTTCGGCAAAACGCAGGCTCGCCGGTCCCGTGTAAATACAACCGTCGATGTGGGCCTGAGCGATATCCACCAGTTGGTGGGCGCCTTGCAGTTCGGCCATGCGCAGGACAATCTGCATGGCCATCTGCGCGGCTTTGCCATGCTCGCCGTCGAGCAGCGAACGGTCGAACCCGGTGAGTTCAATCGACTCGTTGGTTTCGCCTGTGTGCATCGGTGTTTCGGTTGGCTGCCAGCCATCGATGGGCACGTGATCGAACATCGCCAGCGAGGTGCCTTCGACTCGGGCGAAGGCTTTGCCGCGCAAGGTAGCGAAGGCCTCCCGGCCGATGCACAGCACCGGCAGGGAGCGCTCGAAAATGGTCTGTGCCACCAGCACGCCCAAGGTCAGAATCTCATCGGCTTCGGCCAGGACCAAAGCGGCCGGTGCATGACCGTTGCTGATCAACTCCATCAGCACGCTGCTGCCGGTACACGAACCTCGACCACTGGGAATGGCCAGCACACGACCGCGCAGATGTTCGCCGCTGAGCGGATGGTGACGGTCGATGACTTCACCCGTACAAGGGTCGACTCCGCCCCAGAAGCTCAGCCCGACATCGGCAAACAGCAGCGCGCCCTGGGCGGAGCCCGGCACCAGGTTACGACCGATGAGAGCAGTGGACCCAGGCATGCCGGACACCTTAGTAGTAGACCTTTGGCACGGTCAGGTCAGTCGGCGGGATTTCAGTGCCGACCCATTTGGTGAACAACTCGTTGTAGCGGCCGCTGCGCACCTGCTGGTTGACGAACAGGTTGAGGTAGTTGAGCAGGCCGTACTCATTGCGCTTGGCACCCAGGGACACGTAGTCGATGGTGTAAGGCGCGTTGCCGGCGATTTTCAGGTTTTTGTATTTGCCCGACTTGATCGTCGCGGCGGCGACGGTGTTGGTTACTACCGTGGCGTCGATGTGACCCTGGGCCACCGCCAGCAGCGTGTCGTTTTGTGACTGATAGGCGCGGAAGGTGCCGCTGCCCCATTTCTTCACATCGCCCTCCAGCGCGATGGCCTCAAAAGTGCCGCTGGTGTTGCCCAGCGCTTTGCCCTTGATGTCGTTGAAGCTGTTGATGCCGGTGTTGTCGCGGGTCAGCACGACCATCTGGAAGGCGAAGTACGGCACGGTCAGGCCAACGGTCTTGGCCCGTTCGAGGGTGTCGGAAGTCGAGGCGACGATCACGTCAGCCCGTCCGGAGATCAGCGCCGGAATGCGGTCCGGGAACGGCGTTTCCACCACTTCGGCCTCGACCCCGAGGATCTTCGCCAGGTCGTTGCAATAGTCCACGTCGAAACCGGCAGGAGCGTTGCTGGCATCGCGGAAACCCATGGGCGGGAAGTCCAGGGTCACGGCGCAGCGCAGCTTGCCGGAACCGATAATGTCGTCGAGCTTGTCAGCCTGCGCGGTGGCAATGAAGGAGGTACTGAGAACAGCGCTGAGGGCTACGGCAAATGCGGGGTTTTTCATAGAGGCCTCGTTCTGTGGAAGTGCTGTTGAATATCGTATTGGGGATTTCGTATACGATATTAACAATAGCAATGGCCGTGCCGTTTTTGCTTTTGCCGCCGAATTTTTGCCAACCCTTGAAGCAGGGCGGCTCAGCGCAAGCGAGCGGGGCAACGCTACGACGGTGTCGGTCGAGGAGGTGTTACGGAAGGGAGCACGCAGGGTGCGCAGCGCCCCTTAAAGGAACATTTTAACGACGGCTATCGCGGTACTGGCTGGGCGAAAGACTGGTGAGGGCGCGGAATTGGCGGCTGAACGCACTGTGGTCGGTGTAGCCGCAGCGCAGAGCGATTTCGGTGATCGGCAGGTCGGTGTCGAGCAACAGGCGCGAGCCTTCTTCCAGGCGGGACTTGTGGATCATCTGCCGTGGCGTGAGCTGGAACACCCGTTTGCAATGGCGCTCCAGCTGCGCCACAGAGAAACCGGCGATGGCCGTCAGTTCAGCCAGGCTGATCGGTCGGGCGAAATGTCGGCGGATATGTGCGTCCACCGCTGCCAGTTTCTGGAACGCCGGATGGTTGGACTGGGGCAGTTGCAGGTCGCGGGAAATACCGGCGAGGCCGACGATCCGCCCTTGTTCATCATGCAGGGCGAGTTTGTGGGTCAGGCACCAGACTGGCTGGTTGCCGAAATACAGGTGCAGTTCCAGTTGATCCGCCAGTTCACGGCCGGTGGACAGCACGCGCCGATCCTGCTCGGTGTACAGCGGGCCAAATCGTGCCGGGAAGACCTGGTCCGCCGTCAGCCCGAGCAGTTGCCCGCTGTGCTTGAAACCACACCGTCGAGCCAGGGTCTGGTTGACGAAGACATAGCGCGCCTCGCTGTCCTTGATGAAGAACACCACGTCCGCCAGGGTGTCGAGAAGCGTCGCGATGGGCTGCAGACTGCTCAGCAGCGTCGGCAAATCGCAGGGTTTGAACTGATTGAGTAAGGGGAACATAGCGCTGGGGGCCTGGTGGCAACTACCGGGATCATAAAGACTCGGCAGTGCCCCCGAAACCCCGGAGCGAGCGTTTACGCGGGCGGGGTGTCTTCCAGGCACATCAGGGTTTCGATACGTGCCGGGCTGAACGGCGGTCGCGGGGCCGAGGGTTGCCAGTCGAACAGGTACTGCAAGGCGCCGCCACACACTCGCCCCTGACAGGCGCCCATGCCGCAGCGGCTGGCCAGTTTTGCCGCACGCCAGTCAGCGTGCCCGGCCAGTGCCGCGTAGGGCACGTCTTCGCAGCGACAGACCAGCGTGTCGGCCTGCGCCAGTGACTTGAGGTGTGGGTTGAGGCTGAACGCGTTGTTCAACGCCTTGGCGAAACCCTGCCAACGTGTCCGACGTGGCCACAATTGGCGTGCCGCTGAGGTGTTACCGACGGCGGCATGCCCGGCAATGGCACCTTCGACCAACGCCAGTTCACTGCCACCGAAACCGGTGCATTCACCTGCGGCGTAGTGATCGGCAAGGCTCGTGGCTTGCCAGGCATCGACCGCGAGCGCCGTGCCGTCGAGTGCGCAACCCAGCGCCTGACCGAGTTGAATATTGGGAATCAGGCCGAAACCACAGGCCAGGCGATCACAGGCCAGTTCGACGATTTTGCCCTGTTGCCGCAGACGCACACCTTCCAGCCGTTCATTACCCAAGGCCGCCACGACGTGGGAGCCGGTGCGGTAATGACGATCAAACAGGCTGAAGGATTGCACAAGCTTGCCCGGCCAACGTGGCAGTTGCAGGGCGAACCCGGCGACCGCAACCGAGGAGGCTTGCTCGGCAATGCGCAGCACGTGGGCGCCGTTGTGTTTCGCGGTGGCCGCACTGGCCAGTAACAACGGCCCGCTGCCGGCGATCACCACGCGTTCGTCCTGCACCGGCAGGCCGCCCTTGATCAACGCCTGGAGT
This sequence comes from Pseudomonas sp. BF-B-15, assembly GCF_019946675.1. NCBI lineage: Bacteria > Pseudomonadati > Pseudomonadota > Gammaproteobacteria > Pseudomonadales > Pseudomonadaceae > Pseudomonas > Pseudomonas sp. BF-B-15. Next base: position 10,902 of record NZ_JAGYFZ010000052.1, on the reverse strand, counting down.
CCTCCGGCCCCCGTCACACCCGGCAATGTCCAGCCGGGGAAGGGCAGCAGCAACTCACGGGCGCCGGTGCACAGAATCAGTTTGTCGTAGCCGATCAGCCATCCGTGATCGGCGTCTTCCACCAGCAATTGTTTGGGGCCGGAACAGGCGATCACACGAGTGCCGCTGTAGTGGCGAATATTGCTGTTGGCATGCAGGCGCTCGCGCATCTGCCGTGCCTGATTCGGCAGGCTGGCCTGAGGCCCGTCGCGCCAGATCTGGCCTCCCGGCAACGGGTTGTCGTCGAGCACGATAATGCGGGCGCCACTGGGTGCGGCGGCGAGGGCGGCGCTCATGCCGGCGGGGCCGGCACCGATGATCAGCAAATCGGCGAATTCGTTCATGGTCGGGTCCGCACCTGCATGCCGTCATGACACAGCGTCTGGCAGGCCAGTCGACGGCGTCCGTCGATGGTCACCCGGCATTCCTGGCAGATGCCCATGCCGCACAGCGGTGCGCGCCGCTGACCGCTGACCGAGGTGCGAGTACACCCGTCGTCGGCCAAGGCTAATGCCGCGGCCACTGTTGTACCTTCGGCGACCCGCAGGGTGCGGCCGTCCAGGACCAGATCAGGCATACACGGCCTCCCCGAGAAAACGTTGCGGCAGATAGGCTTGCGCCGCCAATGGCGGCGTCTCATTGAACAGTTGCGCGACCAGAATATCGGCGGTGCCGGGGGCCGTGGTGACCCCCAGTCCCTCGTGACCGACTGCCAGCCACAAACCTTTGCGTGATGGGTGCTCACCAATCAGTGGCAGCCCGTCGGGGCTGGCAGCGCGAAAACCGGTCCAGGCGCGGATGCCGTTGAGTTGAGCCAGGCCCGGCATGTACTCGGCGGCGCGCTTGAGCATTTTCGCGAGCATCCAGCCTTCGACCTGCGGGTCGGTGGTACCGAATTGTCGCGAGGCGCCGATGAACAGTTGCCCGGTCGGCCGGGGCTGAATGTTGCAGGCGGTCGAGGGCCCTGTGGCGTTGTGGGCGCTGGTGACATAGCCCAGTTCCACCAGCGTGTGGGTGACCTTGCCGGGGTAGCGGTCGGTGATCAGCAAGTGGCCTTTTTTCGGCTCGATCGGCAACTCGGGGCACAGGTCGTTGGCCTGGATGCCGTTGGCCAAAATGACTGCCTCAGCGCTCAACCATTGGCCGTCATCGAGTCGCACGCGATTGCCATCGACCTCGCTGACCCGCGCCCTGCGTTGCTCGATGTCGGCGGTGTCGAGCATCCAGTTGGCGGTCGCCGGAGCGTAGAGAATGCCGTCGCCGTTGATCAGCAAACCGCCTTCGAGGTCTTCGCGCAGTTCAGGTTCACGGGCGCGCAAGGCGTTACGAGCGATCAACTCGCAGGCAACGCCCTGGGTCTGAAGGTTCAGGTATTTGCTGTGGGCCACGGCCATTTCTTCGGCATTGGCTGCCAACCACAACGTCCCGTTGCTGCGGTAAGCGCAGCCTTGCGGCAAGTCCGGCGCCAGTTCGCGCCAGCGTTGCAGCGAGTATTGGCTCAGGGCCAGCTCGGCCGGGTTGTCGTCGAGCACCAGCAAGTGGCCCATACCGGCGGCCGTCGCGCTGTGCAAACCAGCGTCCAGCACCAGTACGCTCAAGCCGCGCCGGGCCAGCGCCTGGGCGCACGCGGCACCGATGATGCCGGCGCCGATCACGATGACATCGGCCACCTGGCCTTGGCTCATGGGCGAATGCCCCAAGCGAACGGGTCGTCCTGTTCGATGATCAGGCTGGCCTCGGCGCTGATGAAGGCGCGGCCACGAATTGTCGGCACGATGCGCTCGCCGTGCTGTTCGTAGGAGCCTTCGAACTCGCTGCCGATGACGCTGGCCTGGCGCCAGATCTGGCCCGGCTGCAATTTGTCATCGGCAGCCAGGCACGCCAGTTTTGCACTGGTGCCGGTGCCGCAGGGCGAGCGGTCGTAGGCCTTGCCGGGGCAGAGCACAAAGTTGCGGCTGTCGGCCTGCTCATCCTCGGCGAACAGTTCGACGTGGTCGATCAACCCGCCGTCTTCGCCACGTATCCCCTGAACGTCCAGTGCCTGCTGCACGGTGAAGGTGTAGGCGGTCAACGCATCAAGGTTGTCGCTGGCGACGCGCAGACCATGCTCGGCGATCAGGAAAAACCAGTTGCCACCCCAGGCAATATCACCGACCACCTCGCCAATTCCCGGCACCTGCAACGCCACGGCTTTGCGATAACGGTAGGCCGGCACGTTGCGCACGCTGACGGAGTGGTCGTCGTGCAAGGTTGCCTGCACCGTGCCGACCGGCGTTTCGATGCTGTGCACGCCCGGTCCGATCTTGCCAAGGTGAGCAAGCGACGCGACCAGGCCGATGGTGCCGTGGCCGCACATGCCGAGGTAACCCGAGTTATTGAAGAAGATCACCCCGGCACAGGCCGCAGGGTCAACCGGTTCGCACAGCAGTGCGCCTACCAGCACATCACTGCCTCGCGGTTCGAGCACGCAGGCGGTGCGCCATTGGTCATGGTGTTCAGCCAGTCGTTGAAGACGTTCGGCCATGCTGCCGGTGCCCAGCTCGGGAAAACCGGAGGTCACCAGGCGGGTGGGTTCGCCGCCGGTGTGGGAGTCAATCACGGTGATGCGTTTCATGAGTGGGCCACGTCCGTTCAGATGAGTGAACGCAAGAGTGGCCCGTGCGGGGGCTTGCAGGCTTGATGGTTTTACCCGGTGCCGATGACGAAATCGGCACAGTGTCGCGGTCTGTCAGTGGTGGTGGGGCAGGTGCTCGAACAGGGTTTTGCAGACCCCGGCGATGTGTTCGTCCAGCAGCTTCACCGCCCGGTCGACGTCACCGGCGCGACAGGCTTCGAGGATCTCGCGGTGTTCGTGATCGGCGCGTTCCTTGCCTGCGGAAAGGCTCATTTGCATGCGCAGGTAACGTTCCAGTTTGTCGTTGACCGAACGGATCAGGCTCACCAGAAACGGACGTTGTGCCGGTTCATAGAGGCAGGCGTGCAGTTCCCAATTGAGCTCGGCCCAGCGTCCCACATCATCTTCGCCGACGAACTCCTGGCAGATGCGTTCGGCCCGGGCGAAGGTGTCTTCGGTCATGTTGGGAATGGCCAGGCGAAGCACCTTGTCTTCGAGCAACATGCGCACCTCGAACATCTGCGCCAGCTCGGCATCGGACACCCGTGTGACCATCGCCCCGCGATTGCGCTGGAACATCACCAGACCTTCGGCTTCCAGGCGCTTGAGGGCCTCACGCACCGGGATCTTGCTGACGTTGAACTGCCGGGCGATGTCGTCCTGGCGAATCGGCTCGTCCTCGGCGAAATGCCCAGCGACGATGGCGTCACGCAGATGGCGGGTGATGATTTCAGATGTCGAAGGCGCATTGCCCAAGTCTGGAGCATTGAATTTGGGTAGGGTCACGGCGGCAGTCGTTCGGATTGAGTTGGAGATATGGTATACGAATTTTCATTGGGTTCAGTGCACTTGCGCTGCCTTTCGACAGCCGCACCCTGACTCCCTGCCGTTAATTGCAGAGGAGATGGCGCAAACGTCCGACACCCGGGCCGTTGCGCATTTGGATCATTAAGTTGTCAGTTTCGGTCATTGAGCGGCCGGAGGAGTGCTCATAGTCTGTTACACATGACAGAGGGGCGCCAAAGAGTGCCCACACTTTTTCCGTGAACGCTCGTTGTGGAGTTACCGATGACCGCCGCTCATTACCCGCACCTGTTGGCTCCGTTGGACCTGGGTTTTACCACGTTGCGCAACCGCACCCTGATGGGTTCGATGCACACCGGTCTTGAGGAAAAGCCCGGCGGCTTCGAACGCATGGCTGCTTTCTTCGCCGAGCGCGCCCGCGGCGGTGTCGGCCTGATGGTCACTGGCGGTATCGGCCCGAACGACGAAGGCGGTGTGTATTCCGGCGCGGCCAAACTGACCACCCTCGAAGAAGCGCTCAAGCATCAGATCGTGACCCGCGCGGTGCACGAGGCGGGCGGCAAGATCTGCATGCAGATCCTGCATGCCGGCCGTTATGCCTACAGCCCGAAGCAAGTTGCGCCGAGCGCCATTCAGGCGCCGATCAACCCGTTCAAGCCCAAAGAGCTGGACGAGGAAGGCATCGAGAAGCAGATCAGCGATTTCGTCACCTGTTCGACCCTGGCGCAAACAGCCGAGTACGACGGCGTCGAGATCATGGGCTCCGAAGGTTATTTCATTAACCAGTTCCTCGCGGCTCACACCAACCACCGCACGGACCGCTGGGGCGGCAGCTACGAAAACCGCATGCGCCTGCCGGTGGAAATCGTCCGCCGTGTACGCGAAGCCGTAGGCCCGAATTTCATCATTATCTTCCGCCTGTCGATGCTCGACCTGGTGGAAGGCGGCAGCAGCTGGGAAGAAATCGTGACCTTGGCCAAGGCCATCGAACAGGCCGGTGCAACCATCATCAACACCGGCATCGGCTGGCACGAAGCGCGTATTCCGACCATCGCCACCAAGGTGCCGCGTGCGGCGTTCAGCAAAGTCACCGCCAAGCTGCGCGGTTCGGTGAGCATTCCGCTGATCACCACCAACCGCATCAACACCCCGGAAATCGCCGAGCAGATTCTTGCCGAAGGCGATGCCGACATGGTTTCCATGGCGCGGCCGTTCCTCGCCGATGCCGACTTCGTCAACAAGGCCGCCGCGGGCCGTGCCGATGAAATCAACACCTGCATCGGTTGCAACCAGGCGTGCCTCGATCACACGTTTGGCGGCAAGTTGACCACTTGCCTAGTGAACCCGCGGGCTTGCCACGAGACCGAACTCAACTACCTGCCGGTGCAGCAGATCAAGAAAATCGCCGTGGTCGGTGCCGGCCCTGCGGGTCTGTCGGCCGCAACCGTGGCTGCCGAGCGTGGTCATCAGGTGACGCTGTTCGATTCGGCCAGCGAAATCGGCGGTCAGTTCAACATCGCCAAACGCGTGCCAGGCAAGGAAGAGTTCTTTGAAACCCTGCGCTACTTCAACCGCAAGTTGCAAACCACCAACGTCGAGGTCTGCCTGAACACTCGGGTCGATGTGGCGAAACTGGTTGAAGGCGGTTACGACGAGATCATCCTCGCCACCGGCATCGCGCCGCGTGTACCGGCGATTCCAGGCGTCGAGAACGCCAAGGTGTTGAGCTACCTGGACGTGATTCTTGAGCGTAAGCCGGTGGGCAAACGGGTCGCCGTGATCGGCGCGGGCGGGATTGGTTTCGACGTGTCCGAGTTCCTGGTGCATCAGGGCGTTGCCACCAGCCTGGACCGTGAAGCGTTCTGGAAAGAGTGGGGCATCGACACGCTTCTTCAGGCGCGTGGCGGTGTCGCCGGCATCAAGGCTGAGCCGCATGCACCGGCGCGTGAAGTGTTCCTGTTGCAACGCAAGAAATCCAAGGTCGGCGACGGCCTGGGCAAAACCACCGGCTGGATTCACCGCACCGGTCTGAAGAACAAGCAGGTGCAGATGCTCAACAGCGTCGAATACCTGAAGATCGACGACGAAGGTTTGCACATCCGCATCGGCGAAACCGGCGAGCCGCAAGTGCTGCCGGTGGACAACATCGTGATCTGCGCCGGGCAGGATCCGTTGCGCGAGTTGCAGGACGGGTTGGTTGCGGCAGGGCAGAACGTGCATTTGATTGGCGGCGCGGATGTGGCGGCGGAGCTGGATGCGAAGCGGGCGATCAATCAGGGTTCGCGGTTGGCTGCTGAGCTTTAACAGCAGGTCCAGCGTGCCAATGGCCTTCGCGGGCAAGCCTCGCTCCCACAGGTGTTGTGTCGTTCACAAAATTGATAAACGACACAATACCTGTAGGAGCGAGGCTTGCCCGCGAAGGCGTCCTCAAGGCTGCTAATATGCCGGCTCTTTACCCAGAGCCGGCACCAATGCTTCTCCCGCCCAACGACTGGCTCCCCAAAGCCCCCCTCGACCACCTTCATCTCGACTGGCTCGAAAGCACCGGCATCGAAGTCGCCATCCTGCGCCTGGACCAGATCGACCCGCTGATCAGCGGCAACAAGTGGTTCAAGCTCATCGAACACCTCAAAGCGGCTGACCTTGCCGCTGCCAAAGGCATCATCAGCCTCGGCGGTGCTCACTCCAATCATCTTCATGCACTGGCTGCCGCCGGCAAGCGCTTCGGTTTCACGACCGTTGGTTTACTGCGCGGCCATCCGCAGGAAACGCCCACAGTGAAAGACTTGCACGCCTTCGGCATGCAGTTGCACTGGCTCGGTTATGGCGGCTATCGCGCGCGGCACGATGCGGGTTTCTGGGAACCCTGGCAGGCGCAATACCCTGAGCTGTTTGCGGTGCCGGAAGGTGGCGGCGGTTTGCCGGGGGCGAAGGGCTGCATGCAACTGAAGTCGATGGTCGGCGCGCAACTGAACGGTGTGGGCTGGAGCGACTACGACGGCTGGTGGCTGGCCTGCGGAACGGGCACCACGCTGGCCGGCCTGGCGTTGGCTGAAGCGGGGGATCATCCGGTTTATGGCGCGCTGGCGGTGCCCGATGACCATGGTGTTGCGCAGCAAGTCGAATCGATCGTGCAGGAGGCCGGCTTGCTTCATCCGGTCTACGAACTGTTCGACGCCAGCCGTGGTGGCTTCGCCAAAGTCGATCCGCTGTTACTCGAATTCATCGCGCAAACCGAACAGGCCAGCGGCATACCCATTGAACCGCTGTACACCGGCAAAGCGCTGCTGGCGCTCAAGCAGCACGTCGAAGCTGGCAGATTCGCAAAGGGATCGCGACTGATCTTCATCCACACCGGCGGCTTGCAGGGCCGCCGCGGATTTTCGTCGCGACTCGTACCCTTGTAGGAGCGAGGCTTGCCCGCGAACACAGGCGACGCGGTCTGTCCGACAAACCTCGTCATCGTTCTTCGCGGGCAAGCCTCGCTCCTACAGGGGGGAGGGCATAGTTTTCAGGAATTGCGGTTTACGCGTTTGGGCATCATTCGCAGCAGGGTGTTGTCGCCCACCACATAGTGGTGATAAATCCCCGCCACGGCGTGCAGCCCGATCAGCCAGTAACCGATGGTGCCGCCGAGTACATGCCAGCCTTCGATTTGCTTGGCCAACTCCTTGTCCTCTGACAGCAGCATCGGTAGATCAATGCCATAGAACATCACCTGATGCCCCTTGGCGCTGGTGACCAGCCAACCCAGAATCGGCATGGCGATCATGAACAGGTACAGCGCCCAGTGCATCAATCTGGCCAGCACGGTCTGCCAGTGCGGCGAAGCGGGGAAGATCTGCGGTGCTGGGCCTAGGCTGCGTGCGAACAGCCGCAACCACACCAGCACAAACACCGTCAGACCGAGCATGAAATGCGCTTCAACGATCAGCGTTCGGCCACCACTGCCTTTGGGAAAGATTCCGCGAAATTCGATGCTGGCGTAAACCACCGCGAGCAACACCAGCATCAACCAATGCAGCGTGATCGACACGGTGCTGTAGCGTGAGTCGGAGTTCTTCCAGGGCATACGGCGTTCCTCACAGGTCGGGTCAGGCCACCGTTCTTGGTCGACGGTGTGCGTTAACTGTAAGCCTGTTTCGCACGGTTTGCCTCAAGCCATTGGCGGTTCAATGCTCTAAGTCAGGTGATTGAGCAAAAAAACACAATTCCCCTTGTAGGAGCGAGCGGTGCGGCGATCCGACTTGCCCGCGAAGGGGTCCTATCAGCCGACATCCATGTTGAATGTTCAGACGCCTTCGCGGGCAAGCCTCGCTCCTACAGGGGAACGTGGTGCTTTGGGGGGATCAGTTGGTTTGCGGCATCTCGCCGTTGGCCAGGCGCTGGTTGATGTCGGCGATCACGGCCGGCAAATCGGTGATGGTGTCGATCATGTAGTGCGGGCGCGAGCCTTCGAACAGTGCGTGGATGCGCTTGCGTTCGCTGTCCAGCTCGTCACTGCCGAGGGCGCGATAACCTTCGTAGTCCAGGCCCAGCGCGTTGCCCGAGCAGATCAGCGCCACGGTCCACATGCCGGCGCGACGACCTTCAAGAATGCCTGGCACGGTGTCGTCGATCTTCACGCACGCGGCGACATCGTCGATGCCCAGGGCGATCACGTTGGCCAGTGCCTGAGCCGGCCATGGGCGGCCGTTGGGCACTTCGTCGGTGGCGACCACGTGATCGGCGACGTAGCCATTGGTGGCGGCGAGCTCGACCACTTTGTCCATGACCTGTTTCGGGTAGCCGGAGCAGGAGCCGATCTTGATCCCTTGCGCACGCAGGTTGGCGATGGTCTCCAGCGCACCGGGGATCAGCGCCGAGTGCTCGGCGATTTTTTCGATTTGCAGCGGCATGAAGCGTTGGTAAATCGCAGTGACGTCATCGTCGGTCGGCGTGCGGCCGAAGGCCTTGCGGTAACGTTCGGCGACGGCCGGCTGATCGCACAGGGTGCGGATGTGATCCCATTTGCCCATGCCCATCGGGCCACGGGCTTCTTCGATGGACACCTGGACGTCGAATTCGGCGAAGGCCTCGACAAAAATCTGCGTTGGGGCGAAGGAGCCGAAGTCGACCACGGTGCCGGCCCAGTCGAGGATGGCGGCTTGCAGTTTGGTTGGGTTTGCGTAGTTCATGAGTATCGATGTCCTTGTAGGAGCTGGCTTGCCAGCGAAGGTCGTTAACGATGACGGGTGTTGTCTGGATGAGCGTGGTGCTGTTGAGTCCATCGCTGGCAAGCCAGCTCCTACAACAGCTGAGGTGTCTGTGGTTCAGATTTCGAGCACTTCCATTTCACGCAACACTTCGGCAATCGCCGCCACCGCCGCGTGCATCTCGGCCTGGTTGACGTGGCCGATGCAGCCGACGCGGAAGGTTTCGACCTGGGTCAATTTGCCGGGATAAAGGATGAAACCCTTGGCCTTGACGCGTTCGTAGAACTCCTTGAACTGGTAACGCGGGTCTTTCGGCGCGTGGAACGTAACGATGATCGGCGCCTGGATCGCGGCTGGCAGGAAGCTGCGCAAGCCGAGTCTGGCCATGTCATCGAGCAACACTTTGCAGTTGTCGGCGTAGCGCTGATGCCGCGCCGGCAAACCGCCTTCTTCGTTGTATTGCAGCAGGGCTTCGTGCAGCGCCGCGACCACATGGGTTGGCGGGGTGAAGCGCCATTGGCCGGTCTTGGCCATGTAGGTGTGCTGGTCGAACAGGTCCATCGCCAGCGAATGCGAGTTGCCGGCGGCATTTGCCAGCGCGTCTTTGCGAGCGAAGACAAACCCCATCCCCGGTACGCCTTCCAGGCATTTGCCCGAGGCGGCGATCAGCGCGTCGAACGGCACCTGTTGCGCATCCACCGGCAGCGCGCCGAAGGAGCTCATGGCGTCGATGATCAGGCGTTTGCCGTGTTGCGCAATGACCTGGGCGATTTCCGGCAGCGGGTTGAGGATGCCGGTGCTGGTTTCGCAGTGGATCAGCGCGACGTGGGTGATGCTGGCATCGGCCCGCAGCAGACGCTCTACGTCGGCGGCGGTGGTTGGTTCGTCTTCGGCGGTTTCAAAGGTGCTGAAGGAACGGCCGAGCACTTCGCAGATTTTCGCCAGGCGTTTGCCGTAGGCACCGTTGATCAGCACCAGGACTTTGCCGTCGCGAGGCACCAGCGTGCCGATTGCCGCTTCGACGGCGAAGGTGCCGCTGCCTTGCAGGGGCACGCAGTGGTGACTGTCGCCGCCGTTGATGATCGCCAGCAGTTGCTCGCAGAGGCTGGCGGTCAGTTGATTGAAGCGGTCATCCCATGAACCCCAGTCGACCATCATCGCCTGACGGGTGCGGGCCGACGTCGTCAACGGGCCGGGGGTGAGCAGGATGGGTTCGGCAGTACTCATTCTCGTGTCCTCGCAATCGATGGGATGAAGCTACGGGGCTTAAATTGCAATTTGCCGTGCTATCAATCAAATTGTTTGTTGTTATGCCAGCCATCAGTGAGGGTTATTCATGAACCTGTTCCAGCTCCGCGCCTTCGATGCGGTGGCCCGCGAGGGCAGCTTTACCCGGGCCGCTGCACGGCTGTTCATCAGCCAACCGGCGGTCACCGGGCACATCAAGGCGTTGGAGGAGCACTACCAGATCACCTTGCTGCGACGCACCGCGCGTCGGGTCGAGCTGACGGAGGAGGGCACCAAACTCGCTGCGATCACCCGGGCGATGTTTGGTCTGGCCGAAGAAGCGCAAGTGATGCTGGAGGCCAATCGGCAATTGCTCACCGGGCGTCTGGAAGTGGCGGCGGACGGGCCGCACATGGTCATGCCGATGCTCGCGAGCCTGCGCGCGCGGTATCCGGGGATCACCGTGAACCTGCGCCTGGGCAATGCGCAGGAAACCCTGGCGGCGCTGTTGTCGGAACATGCCGACGTGGCGGTGCTGACCGAGGTTGAGCCGCGCAAGGGTTTGCATTTGCAGGCGCTGAGCGAGTCGCGGATTTGTGCGCTGGTGCCTGAGGGGCATGCTTGGGCGCAGCGTTCGAAAGGGGTGCCGCTGAAGGAACTGGATCAGGTCATCATGGTGTTGCGCGAACCGAGTTCGATTACCCGACGCACGTTCGATGACGCTTGCGCCCAGGCGAAGGTGAGCCCTCGGGTGTTGCTGGAACTGGACAGTCGCGAGGCGGTGACCGAGGCCGTCGCGGCGCAGTTGGGGGTTGGCGTGGTGTCGTCGGTGGAGGTCAGCCATGACCCTCGGGTGGCGGCGGTGCCGATTATTGGCGAGGGGTTGGTGAACCGGCACATGATCGGGTGCATGGAGCGGCGGCGGGATTTGCGCTTGATTCAGGCGTTTTTCGAGTTGGCGCCGGTCAGTTAGACCGAGGTGCGGCCTTCGCGGGCAAGCCTCGCTCCTACAAGGTCGTATGC
>NZ_JAGYFZ010000051.1:0-40333 GCF_019946675.1 Pseudomonas sp. BF-B-15 | reverse complement strand
GTGAGGAGGGCTGCCTGAATGAACGCGGCGCTCTCACGTCCATCGCGAGCAGGCTCGCTCCTACATTAGGGATGTGTGCTAGGCGTGAAGTGTCATCTGCGCCTACACTGCCGATCCGCCAAAGGAGCCTGCCATGCTGATTGTTGCCGACGAAAATATTCCGCTGCTCGATGCCTTCTTCGAAGGTTTCGGCGAAATCCGCCGGGTGCCGGGACGTTCAATCGACCGCGCCACCGTCGAGCAGGCCGATGTGCTACTGGTGCGCTCGGTGACCAACGTCAATCGCGGGTTGCTCGAAGGCAGCAAGGTGCGCTTCGTCGGCACCTGCACCATCGGCACCGATCACCTCGACCTCGATTACTTTCAGCAGGCCGGCATCACCTGGTCCAGCGCTCCCGGCTGCAATGCCCGTGGCGTGGTCGACTACGTGCTGGGCAGTTTGCTGACCCTCGCCGAAATCGAAGGCGCCGATCTCACCCGGCGCACGTACGGCGTGGTCGGTGCCGGCGAAGTGGGCGGGCGGTTGGTCAAGGTTCTGCAAGGGCTGGGCTGGAACGTGCTGGTCTGCGATCCGCCACGGCAAGCCGCTGAAGGAGGCGATTTCGTCAGCCTTGAGCAGATCATCGAGCAGTGCGATGTCATCAGCCTGCACACACCGCTGAAAAAACACGGGGCCGGTTCGACCTGGCATTTGTTCGACCAGAACCGTTTGAACCAGCTCAAGCCCGGTGCCTGGCTGATCAATGCCAGCCGTGGCCCGGTGGTGGACAACGCCGCCCTGTGCGAGGTGCTGCTGCAACGCGAAGACCTGCAAGCGGTGCTGGATGTCTGGGAGGGCGAGCCTGAGGTCGATGTGGCACTGGCCGAGCTCTGCGTGCTGGCCACGCCGCACATTGCCGGTTACAGCCTCGACGGCAAGCAGCGCGGGACGGCGCAGATCTACCAGGCGTACTGCGATTTTCTCGAGCAACCGGCGCAGGTCCGCTTGAGCGATTTGCTGCCGGCACCGTGGTTGTCGCAGGTGACCTTGAACGCTGAGAGCGATCCTGCCTGGGCGCTGGCGATGTTGTGCCGTGGCGTGTACGACCCGCGCCGCGACGACGCGGATTTCCGCCGCAGTCTTGTGGGCAGTGTGAGTGAGCAGCGCGCGGCGTTTGATGCGCTGCGCAAGAATTATCCATCGCGGCGCGAGATTGACGGGTTGCAGGTGCGGATTGAGGGGGATTCGCCTGAGTTGCTGAAGATTGTGGCGGCGTTGGGCGCATCGGCTGTCTGAAAACCGAGTTGGCCCATTCGCGGGCAAGCCTCGCTCCTACAGGTTAGGCGTAATGTTGAAAATGGCGCCGATCGCTGTAGGAGCGAGTGGTGCGGCATCCCGACTTGCCCGCGAATGGTCACACCACAATTCCGGATCAACACCCACAAAAAACCCGGCCATCAGGGCCGGGTCAAGAAGACGGGGCTATATCAATCTTGTTTGGCAGGCTTGACCAATCGCTTTTCCAGTTCGCGGCAAGCGTCCTGGATCATGCCCTCAGTGATCGGTACTTCGCGGCCTTTTTCGTCAATGATTGAGCAACCCAGAGACTGATCTGGCTGTGTGCGGATCACTTGAATCTTGTCATCGCTGCTATTTTGCAAGGACATGGCCTGTCTCCTCTTCAGGTGTGTGCTTACTGTAGAACCGTCAGGTGACCGGGCTATGACAACTCCCTGCGATCTTTCCAGAGCGGCAACACCAGTCCACCAGAAATACCCAGACGTTGCCACCCGGACTTTAGACCAATAGCGTCTAGGAACTGGTCATCGCGGTCATAATTAACCTGACTCATTGTGATTTACAGCGTTCAACCCCATTGAACCGTCAGGCTGGCCCTATCAATTGTGTAACTGGATGAACCCGATGCTCTCTGCCCGTCACCGCCGCGCGATTCGCCTGGCCAGCCTTTTTCTCGCGCCCTATCGTTGGCAGGCCTTTGGCGCCTTGCTCGCGCTGGTCGTCACGGCCGGCATTACCTTGTCCATGGGGCAGGGGATTCGCCTGCTGGTGGATCAGGGGTTCATGACCCAGTCCCCGCACCTGCTCAACCAGACGATTGGTTTGTTCATGTTGCTGGTGATAGGCCTGGCGATTGGCACCTTCGCGCGTTTCTACCTGGTGTCGTGGATCGGTGAGCGTGTGGTCGCCGACATCCGCCGTCAGGTGTTCAACCATCTGGTTTATCTGCATCCCGGGTTTTACGAAGACAACCGCAGCTCCGAAATCCAGTCGCGGTTGACCGCCGATACCACGTTGCTGCAATCAGTGATCGGTTCATCGCTGTCCCTGTTCCTGCGCAATCTGCTGATGGTGATCGGCGGGATTGTGTTGCTGTTTATCACCAATCCGAAACTCACCAGCATCGTCGTTGTGGCTTTGCCGCTGGTGATTGCGCCGATCCTGATTTTCGGTCGCCGGGTGCGCAGCCTGTCGCGCCTGAGTCAGGACCGGATTGCCGATATCGGCAGTTATGTTTCCGAAACCCTGGGCCAGATCAAAACCGTGCAGGCCTACAACCACCAGACCCAGGACGAACAACGCTTTGCCGTGACCGTGGAAGAGGCGTTCAACACGGCACGCAAACGGATTTTCCAGCGGGCCTGGCTGATCACGCTGGTGATCGTGCTGGTGCTGGGGGCAGTCGGCGTGATGCTCTGGGTGGGTGGCATGGACGTGATGGCCGGGCGAATTTCGGCGGGGGAACTGGCGGCGTTCGTCTTCTACAGCCTGATTGTCGGCAGTGCATTCGGCACGTTGAGTGAGGTCATTGGTGAGTTGCAGCGCGCCGCCGGCGCTGCCGAGCGGATTGCCGAACTGCTGCGCTCGGAAAACATCATCCAGCCACCGGCGACTGGCCTGGTGACGTTGCCCGAGCGGGTGACGGGCAATCTCGTTCTGCAGGACGTGCGTTTTTCCTACCCGTCGCGCCCGGAAAGCTACGCCGTCGATGGCTTGAATCTGACCATCAAGGCGGGCGAAACCCTCGCGCTGGTCGGGCCGTCCGGTGCTGGAAAATCGACGGTGTACGACCTGCTGTTGCGTTTTTACGATCCTGCCGAAGGGCGCATCCTGCTCGACGGCGTGCCGCTGACTCAACTCGATCCATTGGACTTGCGCCGTTGTTTCGCGCTGGTTTCCCAATCCCCGGCGCTGTTCTTCGGCAGCATCGAAGAGAACATCCGCTACGGTAACCCGACAGCGACGCTGGAACAGGTTCAGGAAGCGGCGAAAATCGCCTACGCCCATGACTTTATCGAGGCGATGCCCCACGGTTATCAGACTCATTTGGGCGACGCAGGCCTCGGTTTGTCCGGCGGTCAGCGCCAACGCCTGGCCATCGCCCGAGCGCTGCTGGTGGATGCGCCCATCCTGCTGCTCGACGAAGCCACCAGCGCCCTCGACGCCCAAAGCGAACACCTGATCCAGCAAGCCCTGCCCAGCCTGATGAAAAACCGCACCACCCTGGTCATCGCCCATCGTCTGGCCACGGTTAAAAACGCCGACCGGATTGCGGTAATGGATCAGGGGAAACTGGTTGCGGTGGGCACGCACCAAGAGCTGATTGCGAGCAATGCGCTGTACGCGCGGTTGGCGGCGTTGCAGTTCAACGACGGGCATGAAGCGGCATGAATGAACGCTGCTGAATACTGCCGGGTTCGGGCATTATGTCGAGCTCAGTGCGAGCATGGATGAGGATATGAGCCGTTATCAACCACCGTTGACCCTGACCACTAAGATGCTCACGTTGATTGCCGAAATCAGTGAGCGGATCGGTCAACTTTCGGCTGTGGATGATCGACGGCAGACGCCTCAACTGCGGCGGGGTAATCGGATTCGCACGATTCAGGCTTCATTGGCGATCGAGAACAATACCCTGAGCATCGAGCAGGTGACTGCTGTTTTGGCAGGGCAGCGAGTGCTGGGATTGCCTCGGGAAATCCAGGAGGTGCGTAATGCCTTCACGGCTTACGAAGCCATGCCGGATTGGCAGCCGAGTAGTCGTGTTGATCTGCTTCGGGCGCATGAGTTACTGATGGGCGGCTTGATTGACGACTGTGGGCAGTTTCGCCGAGCCGGTGTGGGCATTTACCGTGGCGAGAAATTGGTTCATATGGCACCGCCACCGAGCCGCATTACGCATTTGATGGATGATTTGCTGGCGTGGCTCGGCGATTCTGATTGGCATCCGTTGATTATCAGTTGTGTCTTCCACTATGAATTCGAGTTCATCCATCCCTTCGCCGACGGCAATGGACGTATGGGGCGTCTTTGGCAGACATTGATTCTCAGTCGGTGGCGCCCGGTGTTGGCTTATCTGCCGGTCGAAGCCGTGATTCGAGAGCAGCAGGATGCTTATTACGCGGCGTTATCGGCAGCCGACCAAATGGCCGAGTCGACGCCTTTTGTCGAGTTCATGCTGCAAGCGTTGAGCCTTGCGCTTGATGAGGCGGTTAGAACCGAGCCGGTAACCGACCAAGTAGCCGACCAAGTAACCGACCAAGTAGCGAAACTGCTTCGTGCTCTTTGCGGAAGCGCTCCTGTGAAGGTTAACGATCTGATGGCCGAGCTCGGATTGGCTCACAAGGCGACATTTCGGGCCAACTACCTCAAGCCTGCATTGGTAGAAGGCTTGATTGAGATGACTGATCCTGATTCCCCCCGTAGCCCGGTGCAACGCTACCGCTTGACCGCGCAGGGCGAGCTTGTTGCAGCACGGTGCAGATCCAGGTAGATGCGCCATAAAAAATGCCCGCATTTCTCAATGCGGGCATTTTCGTTTTCGCCTCAGACAGGCTTATTGATCATCAAAATAGCGCTCATGCCAATCCACCAACGGCTGTGGCGAGTTGAGCTTCTGGCCGTAGATCACCGAGTACGACAGCACGTTTTGCACGTATTGGCGGGTTTCGTCGAACGGGATGCTTTCCACCCAGACGTCGAAGCTCAGGTGATCCGCACCGCGCAGCCACTGACGCACGCGCCCCGGGCCGGCGTTGTAGGCGGCGGAGGCGAGGACGCGGTTGCCGTTGAACTGGCTGTGCACCTGGCTGAGGTACGCGGCGCCGAGCTGGATGTTCTTGTCCGGATCGAACACCTGCTGTGGCGAGGCCAATGGGATGCTGAACTTGCGTGCGGTTTCCTTGGCGGTGCCCGGCATCAGTTGCATCAGGCCGCTGGCGCCTACGCCTGAGCGGGCGTCGGCCATGAACGCGCTTTCCTGGCGGGTAATGGCGAATACCCAGCTCGAATGCAGGCCGCGAACCTTGGCTTCACGCACGAGGGTTTCGCGGTGGGCCATCGGGAAGCGGATGTCCAGATCGTCCCAATACTGCGCCTGACTGATGGTGCGGATCGCCGGGAAATACCATTTCAGGTCGTAGGCCAGTTTGGCCTGGGCGACCATTTCGTCACGGTTGAAGTGGCGGCTGACGTGATACCACTCACGACGCCCATCGACGATCTGCCCGCGCGCATGGAATTCCAGGGCGCGACGCACGCCCGGCGTGTTGCGAACCTTGTTGATCAGCGCCTGGCTCAATACCAGCGGCTTGTTGTTCAGCGAGTAAGGCAGCTGCGAACGGTCGGCAGCGAGGAAACCGTAGAAGTCACGTTCACGAGCGAGGCCTTTATAAAGCGTCTGCGCCTCCGGGTTCTGCGGTTGCGCCAGTTCCAGGCTGCGGGCCTGCCAGTAACGCCAGCGGTTGGTGGTCGCCAGGTCCTGAGGCAAACGGCGGGTCAACTGATAGGCATCGTCCCAGCGGGCCAGGCGCAGCAACAGGCGCAAGCGCCACTCGGACACGGTGTTGTCACGCAATTCCGGGTCGTACTTGGTCATCACGTCCAGCGCGCGACTGTCGAAACGGCGAGCGAGGGTCAGGCCGATTTCCCGGGCGATCGCGACTTTTTCGTCACGGGAGAAATGCATGCTGCTGGCGTAACCGTCGAGCAACGCCATGGCCTTGTCCGGGTCTTGCTTGGCCAGGCGGCGCAGGCCGAGGCTGACGATGTCGGACATCGGTTCGTCGGCCGGTGTGAAACGCGACGGCTGGTTGAGCAATTCGGGTTTCTGCGCCACGTCCACCAGCAAACGGCCGCGAGGGGCGAGGGTGGTCAGGCCGTTGACCAGGCTGTTGGCCAGCGGATAGTTGCGCGCCTGGGCGGCAAGCTTGGTGCGTTCCCAGCGTTTCTGTTCGGTCAGTTGGCCTTCGGCAGCCCAGACCCCGAACAAACCGTCGCACGCCGCAGGCAGGGATTTTCCAGTCAGCCAGAGCTTATTGGCGTTGGCGTAGCCTTCGGATTTCAGGTTGTGCCCGATCTGGTACTGGGCGTTCAGGCAGTCCAGCTCGGTGAAATTCAGCTTGGAATCGTAGTACTTGACGAAGGTCGCCCATTCGCCGCGATCGGCCAGCCAGCGCAACCAGCGCAATTTCATCCAGTTGGCTTGCGGCAAGTCACCGTGTTCGGCGAGGAATTTTTCGATCTCGGCGTTGCTCGCCGTTTTCAGGCGTGCGGTCAGTTCGTCATAGGCCAGGTACGGCTCCAGCGGGTAGTCGCTGAGCGCCTTGCTGTAACGGAAGTACGGGCCGGTATCACCCTTGGCCAGGGCGCGCTTGGCTTCATCGTAATACTGGCGTTGGGTGGACAGGTCCACCGCCTGGGCAGTTTGAACGGCAGCGGCAGAGAGAAGAAAGCAGGATAAAAGACTGAAAAGGCGACTGCGCATGAGACGTCCGGGCAGAGAAATCATGACAAGTGCGAGGCATGCCCGCACTGAATAATCTGTAGCTTAGCCTTTTGCCAGCAACCGGCGAAAGCTTTGCGGGCCTGTCAGCATCAGTTCGCAACATTTGTCATGCAGAGTGCCCCGAAGGTGAAATTGCCGGCCTTCTGAAGCCTCAAGTCAGGTAGAATGCGCGCCCGGTTTTTGGAGAAGCTCATGACCCTGCTCAAATTCAGCGATGTGTCCCTTGCTTTCGGCGCTATGCCGTTGTTGGACAAGGTGTCCTGGCAGATCGCCCGTGGTGAGCGGGTGTGCATCATCGGCCGCAACGGCACTGGCAAGTCCAGCATGATGAAGCTCGTCAAGGGCGACCAGAAGCCTGACGACGGCTCCGTGTGGCGCGCACCCGGCCTCAAGATTGGCGAATTGCCGCAAGAATTGCCGGTAGCCGACGAGCGGACCGTGTTCGACGTAGTGGCTGAAGGCCTGGACGGTGTCGGTGCGCTGCTTGCCGAGTATCACCACCTGAGCCAGAACATCGTCACCGACGCCGACCTGGACAAGCTGATGCACGTCCAGCACGACCTCGAAGCCCGCGACGGCTGGCGTTTGCAAACCCTGGTCGACAGCACCCTCAGCCGCCTGCAACTGCCGGCCGACAAGACCCTCGCCGAATTGTCCGGTGGCTGGCGTCGTCGCGTCCTGCTGGCGCAAGCGCTGGTGTCCGAGCCCGATCTGCTGCTGCTCGACGAACCAACCAACCACCTGGACATCGGTGCGATTGCCTGGCTCGAAGAAGCGCTGAAGGATTTCCAGGGCGCCGTGCTGTTCATCACGCACGACCGTTCCTTCCTGCAAAACCTCGCGACCCGCATTCTTGAACTGGATCGCGGTGGCTTGATCGACTGGAACGGCGACTACGCCAGTTTCCTCGTGCACAAAGAAGCCGAACTGGCCGCCGAGGCCACCGCCAACGCGTTGTTCGACAAGAAACTGGCCCAGGAAGAAGTCTGGATCCGCCAGGGCATCAAGGCCCGTCGCACCCGTAATGAAGGCCGCGTCCGCGCCCTGAAAGCATTGCGCGTCGAACGTAGCGAGCGTCGTGAGCGCACCGGCAAGGCCAACATTCAGCTGGACACCGCTGACAAGTCCGGCAAGCAGGTGATGGTCCTCGAGAACGTGAGTTTCGCTCACCCGGGCGGTCCGTTCCTGATCAAGGATTTCTCGATGGTCCTGACGCGCGGCGACCGTATCGGCCTGCTCGGCGCCAACGGTACCGGCAAGACCACGCTGCTGAAGCTGATGCTCAGCGGTCTGCAACCGACCAGCGGCAAAGTGGAAGAGGGCACGCGCATCGACGTGGCGTACTTCGACCAGTTGCGCCATCAGCTGGACCTGGAAAAGACCGTGATCGACAACGTGGCCGAAGGTCGCGACTTCATCGACATCGATGGTCAGAGCCGTCACGTGCTGAGTTACCTCGGCGACTTCCTGTTCAGCCCGCAGCGTGCCCGCACGCCGGTCAAGGCGCTGTCAGGTGGTGAGCGTGCGCGTCTGTTGCTGGCGAAACTGTTCAGCAAACCGGCCAACCTGCTGGTCCTCGACGAACCGACCAACGACCTCGACGTGGAAACGCTTGAACTGCTGGAAGAGGTTCTGCTGACCTTCAACGGCACCGTGCTGATGGTCAGCCACGACCGGGCATTCCTCGACAACGTGGTCACCAGCACGCTGGTCTTCGAAGGTGAAGGCAAGGTTCGCGAATACGTCGGTGGTTATCAGGACTGGCTGCGTCAGGGTGGTTCGCCGCGCCTGCTGGGCGTGACCGAGAGCAAGTCCGGCAAGGCTGACCTGACGTCGGCGGTCGTGACGGCTGAGCCTGCACCGGTTGTGGCAGCGGTCGAAGCGCCGGTGGCGAAGAAGAAACTCAGCTACAAGTTGCAGCGTGAGCTGGAAATGTTGCCGAGCCAGATCGAAGCCATGGAGCAGCAGATCGCCGTCGTTGAGGCCCAGATGGCCGATGCTGGCTTCTATCAGCGTCCTGCTGCCGAGACGGCCGCAGTGATCGCTCAGTTGGAGCAGTTGCAGGCTGAGCTCGACGTGATGGTCGAGCGTTGGGCCGAGCTGGATGCCTGATTGATCCTGCAATAAAAAAGCCCGGCGCTCAGTGATGAACGCCGGGCTTTTCATATGCGATCCCTTGTAGGAGCCGGCTTGCTGGCGATCGCGGTTTGTCAGCTGGCATTGATGTCGACTGATGCACCGTGATCGCCAGCAAGCCGGCTCCTACAAGGATCGGTTATCAGCTTTTGTTTTGCAGGCGCACGGCAAGTACGTCGCAAGGTGCGCCGTGCAGTACGTCATTGGCGGTGGAGCCCAGCAGCAATGCCAGGCCATGCCGGCCATGGCTGCCCACCACGATCAGGTCGCAGGTCTGCTCTTTGGCCAGGTGATGAATCTCCTGGCGTGGCTGGCCGTAGGTCAGGTGGCTGTACTCTTTGGAGAGTTCCGGGTACTTCACGATCAGCCGGTCAAGACGTTCCTTGGCCTGATCGAACTGTTGCTGCTGCAACTGGGAAAGGTCCATCGGCACGTCGCCGCCAAAGGCCATGGCCATCGGTTCGACAATGTGCACCAGGGACAGTTTCGCGCCGTTGCTCACCGACAGTTCGCGAGCTCGGTGGATGACAGGGTCGCACTCTTCGGTCAGGTCTACAGCGACCAGAATGTGGTTGTAGGGCATGAGGTGCTCCTCCTGAGGATTGCAATATTGGTAAGTATGGCTGGTTTCAAGCGCAGTGTTTTCAAAGTGACTCAAAGCGCTCATCAAGAATCGGGAGTACAGATATGACGGTCTGGATAGTGGTGTCAATCCTGTTGGTGGTTCTCAGTCCGCTGGCGTGGTTGCGTCCGTCCCGTGGGCAGAGCGGCCGCATGGCCCTGCGCATGGAGGCGCGACGCATCGGGCTGGCCATGCAGCTGGCGCCTCAGGAGTGGCCGCACTGGCTGAGCCAGGAACCGCCGAGCCCTTGCGCGCAGTACCATCGACCGCGTCGCGGCAATCAACCGGCGTGCTGGAGTTACTGGCAAAAGTCGCCGGGCGTTTGGGTGAATCAGTGGCAGGAGGTCTGCGAGGATCCGGCGTTGCTGATTCATTTCGAAAAGTTGCCGGCCAACGTCTACAAGGTCGAAGCGGACAAGCAGATGATCACGTTGTACTGGGGCGAGAAGGGTGAAGCGACAGTTTTGCAACAAATCGATGCAACCCTCAAAGCATTAGCCTGACTCTCGATCCCCTGTAGGAGCGAGCGGTGCGGCGATCCGACTTGCCCGCGAAGGCGTCCAACCTGACACACCGCTTTCGCGGGCAAGCCTCGCTCCTACGATTGTCCAGGCAATAAAAAGCCCGACATTCAACATCGGGCTGGAGTTGGCCAGGCAGGCCGGTAATTCGCTGTGCGCTGATCTTACGCCGGGCATTCGCCGACGCGTTCATATTTTTTCCTCAACCTCCCGCCCAGCGTAGCCCGTTAAACAAAGGCTGCCGTGAATTAGGGCGACTTTTCTAACTATTGATTCTATGAATGGCCTCACATGCAGCCGGGTGTTGCAGGTCTTCGTGTTACGGAAATGACCGGAAAGTCGCGTTTCAACCCGTGTTTTGGGCGATTGACAATTGTCGGAAATTCCGTGAAGGTGACGTACCCAAATCAAACGGGCGTATGAATTGAGCGTTTGTATTTCAGATCGCTCCTACAGAATCCCGACTATCGCGTTGGCGGGTGTGCCGGGTGGATTGGCGTAGCATCGACGATAAACGTCACTGCCAAGCCATTCGCCTGCTTCCGACGTGTACTGTTCAGCTTCCATATCGTGGAGATCAGTTGATGATTTACGAAGGTAAAGCCATCACGGTTAAGGCTCTTGAAAGTGGCATCGTCGAATTGAAATTCGACCTCAAGGGTGAGTCCGTCAACAAGTTCAACCGTCTAACCCTGAACGAACTGCGTCAGGCCGTAGACACCATCAAGGCAGATGCTTCGATCAAGGGTGTGATCGTCAGCAGCGGCAAGGACGTGTTCATCGTCGGCGCCGACATCACCGAATTTGTCGAGAACTTCAAGCTGCCGGATGCAGAGCTTGTCGCTGGCAACCTCGAAGCCAACAAGATTTTCAGCGATTTCGAAGACCTCAACGTCCCGACTGTCGCCGCGATCAACGGCATCGCCTTGGGTGGCGGTCTGGAAATGTGCCTGGCGGCGGACTACCGCGTCATGTCCGTCACGGCCAAGATCGGTCTGCCGGAAGTCAAACTTGGTATCTACCCGGGTTTTGGCGGCACTGTGCGCCTGCCGCGCCTGATCGGTGCCGACAACGCCATCGAGTGGATTGCCGCCGGTAAGGAAAACCGTGCTGAAGACGCGCTGAAAGTCGGCGCAGTCGATGCAGTGGTTGCCCCTGAGAAGTTGCAGGAAGCCGCTCTGGAACTGATCAAACGCGCCATCTCCGGCGAGTTCGACTACAAGGCCAAGCGTCAGCCGAAGCTGGAAAAGCTGAAACTGAACGCCATCGAACAAATGATGGCTTTCGAAACCGCCAAAGGTTTCGTGGCAGGCCAGGCTGGCCCGAACTACCCGGCACCGGTTGAAGCGATCAAGACCATCCAGAAAGCTGCGAACTTCGGTCGCGACAAAGCGCTGGAAGTCGAAGCCGCCGGTTTCGTCAAACTGGCCAAGACCTCTGCCGCGCAGAGCTTGATCGGTCTGTTCCTGAACGACCAGGAACTGAAGAAAAAGGCCAAGGCCTACGACGAAATCGCCAAAGACGTGAAGCAGGCTGCCGTATTGGGCGCCGGCATCATGGGTGGCGGTATCGCTTATCAGTCGGCCTCCAAAGGCACGCCGATCCTGATGAAAGACATCAACGAGCACGGCATCGAGCAAGGCCTGGCTGAAGCCGCCAAGCTGCTGGTCGGTCGCGTTGATAAAGGTCGCATGACCGCGGCGAAAATGGCCGAAGTGCTCAACGGCATTCGCCCGACCCTGTCCTACGGCGACTTCGGTCACGTTGACCTGGTGGTTGAAGCGGTCGTCGAGAACCCTAAGGTCAAGCAGGCTGTGCTGGCTGAAGTGGAAGACAAGGTCAAAGAGGACACCATCCTCGCGTCCAACACCTCGACCATTTCCATCACCTTGCTGGCCAAAGCCCTCAAGCGTCCGGAAAACTTCGTCGGCATGCACTTCTTCAACCCGGTGCACATGATGCCGCTGGTTGAAGTGATTCGTGGCGAGAAGTCCAGCGAGCTGGCCGTTGCCACTACCGTTGCCTACGCCAAGAAAATGGGCAAGAACCCGATCGTCGTCAACGACTGCCCGGGCTTCCTGGTCAACCGCGTCCTGTTCCCGTACTTCGGCGGCTTCGCCAAACTGGTCAGCGCCGGTGTGGACTTCGTCCGTATCGACAAGGTCATGGAAAAATTCGGCTGGCCGATGGGCCCGGCGTACCTGATGGACGTGGTCGGCATCGACACCGGCCACCACGGTCGCGACGTTATGGCTGAAGGCTTCCCGGACCGCATGAAAGACGACCGCCGTTCGGCTGTCGACGTGCTCTACGAAGCCAAGCGCCTGGGCCAGAAGAATGGCAAGGGCTTCTACGCCTACGAGACCGACAAGAAGGGCAAGCAGAAGAAAGTCGCCGATCCGTCGGTACTGGAAGTGCTCAAGCCAATCGTCTTTGAACAGCGCGAAGTGACTGACGAAGACATCATCAACTGGATGATGATCCCGCTGTGCCTGGAAACCGTGCGTTGCCTGGAAGACGGCATCGTCGAAACCGCTGCCGAAGCCGACATGGGTCTGGTCTACGGTATTGGTTTCCCTCCATTCCGTGGCGGTGCGCTGCGCTACATCGATTCGATCGGTGTTGCCGAGTTCGTTGCCCTGGCTGACCAGTACGCTGATTTGGGCGCGCTGTACCACCCGACCGCAAAACTGCGTGAAATGGCCAAAACCGGCCAACGGTTCTTCGGTTAAGCGTCCCAACTTTTGAGCGAGAGTGAAATTTTATGAGCTTGAATCCAAGAGACGTCGTGATTGTCGACTTCGGTCGTACTCCGATGGGCCGCTCCAAGGGCGGCATGCACCGCAACACCCGTGCTGAAGATATGTCGGCACACCTGATCAGCAAATTGCTGGAACGCAACGTCAAGGTCGACCCGAACGAAGTCGAAGACGTGATCTGGGGCTGTGTGAACCAGACCCTGGAGCAGGGCTGGAACATCGCTCGCATGGCGTCGCTGATGACTCAGATCCCGCACACCGCTGCCGGCCAGACCGTCAGCCGCCTGTGCGGCTCGTCGATGAGCGCTCTGCACACTGCTGCGCAAGCGATCATGACCGGCAACGGTGACGTATTCGTCGTCGGCGGCGTCGAGCATATGGGTCACGTGAGCATGATGCACGGTGTCGATCCGAACCCGCACATGTCGCTGTACGCGGCGAAAGCCTCGGGCATGATGGGCCTGACCGCTGAAATGCTGGGCAAAATGCACGGCATCACTCGCGAACAGCAGGACGCTTTCGGCGTGCGCTCCCACCAGCTCGCCCACAAGGCGACTGTGGAAGGCAAGTTCAAAGACGAAATCATCCCGATGCAGGGCTACGACGAGAACGGTTTCCTGAAACTGTTCGACTACGACGAAACCATTCGTCCGGAAACTACCCTGGAAAGTCTGGCGGCGTTGAAGCCAGCGTTTAACCCGAAGGGTGGCACCGTGACAGCCGGTACTTCGTCGCAAATCACCGATGGTGCTTCGTGCATGATCGTGATGTCGGCGCAGCGTGCACAGGATCTGGGTATCCAGCCTCTGGCGGTGATTCGTTCGATGGCAGTGGCAGGTGTGGATCCGGCAATCATGGGCTATGGTCCAGTACCGGCAACACAGAAAGCACTGAAGCGCGCGGGCCTTGGCATCAACGATATCGACTTCTTCGAGCTCAACGAAGCTTTCGCTGCACAGGCCCTGCCAGTGCTGAAAGATCTGAAAGTGCTCGACAAGATGAACGAGAAGGTTAACCTGCACGGCGGCGCGATCGCCCTGGGTCACCCGTTCGGTTGCTCCGGTGCGCGTATCTCCGGCACTTTGCTGAACGTGATGAAGCAAAATGGCGGCACCTTCGGGGTAGCCACCATGTGCATTGGTCTCGGCCAAGGCATCTCCACCGTCTTCGAACGCGTTTAAGCGTTCCGTTGACGGAAGCCGGGGCCAAGTGCCCCGGTTTTTGTTTTTCCGGATTTATTTTGTTTTTATTTTGAAAAAATTTGAGTGAGGGCCAAACCATGCCGATACAACCTGGGCTCTACCAACATTACAAAGGTCCGCAGTACCGCGTATTCAGTATTGCGCGGCATTCGGAAACGGAAGAAGAAGTGGTCTTCTACCAAGCCCTGTATGGCGATTACGGCTTTTGGGTGCGCCCCTTGAGCATGTTCCTGGAGTCGGTCGAGGTTGACGGTGAACAGGTGCCACGCTTTGCTTTGGTGCAAGCCGAACCGAGCCTTTTTACCAAGCCATAAGCTGAGAGCGCGCAGAACCCTGCGCTTGACCTCACCTTGTAGCCACTATATATAGCGGTGCCGCGTCAGGCGCCAACCGCCTTTCACTTCTAGAATTCAGGAATTTTCTGATCCATGGGCAAATCGCTGGTCATTGTGGAATCCCCGGCTAAGGCCAAGACCATCAACAAGTATCTGGGTAACCAATACGTGGTGAAGTCGAGTATCGGCCATATCCGAGACCTGCCCACCAGCGGTTCGGCTAGCGCCAGCAAAGAGCCAGCCGCCAAGCGCGGCAAAGCCGCTGCGGGTGAAGGTCCGGTGCTCTCGCCTAAAGAGAAAGCGCGCAAGCAGCTGGTCTCGCGCATGGGTGTCGATCCCGATCATGGCTGGAAAGCCAAGTACGAGATCCTCCCGGGCAAGGAAAAGGTTATCGAAGAGCTGCGCCGGCTCGCCAAGGATGCTGACACCATCTATCTCGCAACCGACTTGGATCGCGAGGGGGAAGCCATTGCCTGGCACCTGCGCGAAGCCATCGGTGGTGACGACAGCCGCTACAAGCGCGTGGTGTTCAACGAAATCACCAAGAAAGCGATTCAGGAAGCCTTCTCCAAACCAGGCGAGCTGGACATCGACCGTGTCAACGCCCAGCAGGCGCGTCGTTTCCTCGATCGCGTGGTGGGTTACATGGTTTCGCCGCTGCTGTGGGCCAAGATCGCCCGTGGCCTGTCCGCCGGTCGCGTGCAGTCGGTTGCCGTGAAGCTTGTGGTCGAGCGTGAGCGTGAAATCCGCGCGTTCATCCCGGAAGAGTACTGGGAAGTCCACGCTGACCTCGGCACCGCCAAGGGCGCAACCGTGCGTTTCGACGTCGCTCGCGAGAAGGGCGAAGCGTTCAAGCCGCTGAACGAAGCCCAGGCCATGGCCGCGCTGGAGAAGCTCAAGGCTTCCAGCTACAGCATCGTCAAGCGCGAAGACAAACCGACCAGCAGCAAGCCGTCGGCACCGTTCATCACGTCCACCCTGCAGCAGGCCGCGAGCAACCGTTTGGGCTTCGGCGTGAAGAAAACCATGATGATGGCCCAGCGCTTGTACGAAGCCGGCTACATCACTTATATGCGTACCGACTCCACCAACCTCTCGGCCGATGCCGTGACGATGGCGCGTACGTATATTGAAGGCGAATTCGGCAAGAAGTACCTGCCGGAAACCCCGAACGTCTACAGCAGCAAGGAAGGCGCGCAAGAGGCTCACGAAGCGATTCGTCCGTCCGACGCCAACACCGAGCCAAGCAAGCTGTCGGGCATGGAGCGTGATGCAGAGCGGCTTTACGAGCTGATCTGGCGCCAGTTCCTCGCCTGCCAGATGCTGCCGGCGCAATACCTGTCGACCACGGTCACTGTCGGTGCCGGCGATTTCGAGCTGCGCGCCAAGGGCCGTATCCTGAAGTTCGACGGTTACACCCGCGTCATGCCGCAAATCGCCAAGCCTGGCGATGACGACGTGCTGCCGGACATGGCCCAGGGCGACGCGATGAAGCTGATCAAGCTTGATCCGACCCAGCACTTCACCAAGCCGCCGGCGCGTTACTCGGAAGCGAGCCTGGTGAAAGAAATGGAGAAACGCGGTATCGGTCGTCCTTCGACCTACGCGGCGATCATTTCGACCATCCAGGACCGTGGTTATGTAGCGCTGCACAACCGTCGTTTCTACTCGGAAAAGATGGGTGACATCGTCACCGAACGCCTGTCCGAGAGCTTCTCCAATCTCATGGACTACGGCTTCACCGCCGGCATGGAAGAGAACCTCGATGACGTGGCCCAGGGCGAGCGCGATTGGAAAAACGTGCTGGACGAGTTCTACGGCGACTTCAAGAAGAAGCTCGAAGTGGCCGAAAGCCCGGAAAGCGGCATGCGTGCCAACCAGCCGGTAATGACCGACATTCCGTGCCTGACCTGTGGCCGTCCGATGCAGATCCGTACCGCATCGACCGGCGTGTTCCTCGGTTGCTCGGGTTACAGCCTGCCGCCGAAAGAGCGCTGCAAGGCCACCGTCAACCTGGTGCCGGGTGATGAAATCGCCGCGGACGACGAGGGTGAGTCGGAATCGCTGGTGCTGCGTGGCAAGCATCGTTGCCCGATCTGCAGCACGGCGATGGACGCTTACCTGCTCGACGAGAAGCGCAAGCTGCACATCTGCGGCAACAACCCGGATTGCGACGGCTACGAAATCGAAGAGGGCACCTATCGCATCAAGGGCTACGAAGGTCCGAGCCTGGAATGCGACAAGTGTGGCAGCGAGATGCAGCTCAAGACTGGCCGTTTCGGCAAGTTCTTCGGTTGCACCAACGCAACGTGCAAGAACACCCGCAAACTGCTGAAAAGCGGTGATGCGGCGCCGCCGAAGATGGATCCGGTGAAGATGCCTGAGCTGAAATGCGAAAAGGTCAACGACACTTATATCCTGCGCGACGGGGCTTCCGGCCTGTTCCTGGCCGCCAGCCAGTTCCCGAAAAACCGCGAGACCCGTGCGCCGCTGGTCATGGAAATCATCCCGCACAAGGACGAGATCGATCCGAAGTACCACTTCCTCTGTGAAGCGCCGAAAAAGGACCCGGACGGTCTCCCTGCCGTGATCCGTTACAGCCGCAAGACCAAAGAGCAGTACGTGCAGACGGAAGTCGACGGTAAGCCGACTGGCTGGAAAGCGTATTACGACGGCGGCAAGTGGACGGTTGAAGACAAGCGCCCGGCAGCCAAAGCTTAAACAGCGCTGTAATTAAAAGGCCGCATGACAACCCTCGGGTTTTCATGCGGCCTTTTTGTTTGGGGCTTGCGGTGTGCTTGGGTGATCCACGACACTGTCTGACCTGCGTGAAGCAATTATTTCGTTGTGGAGGCTGCCGTCATGGCCCACGAACTCTATACCCGTACCAATCAGAAGATTTATTTCGCCGGCCTGTCGCTGGAAGCGCTTGCCAAGGCTGAAGAGGGGCGGGCGATGAACTCCCTGGCGCTGATTCAGGCCGGGCGCGAATCGGCGTTGTTTCACTTGTACGGTGCGTTGCTGGGGCTGTGCCATGAAATTGCCGGTTTCTATCGCTTGCCTCAGGCCAATGCGCCTCGGGCAGAGATGTTGCTGACTCGGGAAGTACTGGAAGCCATTGCCATTCCCGAAATGGCCGAGATGGTCGAGTTGGCGCAAAACCCGGAAACCTGGTTGGCCAAGCTGCTGTCGGCTCATGCTGCGTTGTTCCAGCCGCCGCGTGCACCGCACAAACCCAAGGGCGACGTGACACAGCCGCTGATCCTGGCCGTTAATCTGGATGAAGAAGATTCGCCGGAGGAGCTGAGCCGGGAGGAGTTGGAGAGCTGGCGTCAGAACCTGAAAGGCCTGGCGATTCGTTTTCGCGAAGGGTTGAACGAGTGCTGAAGGATTGAGTGTTTAACGGAGGGTCCGACGGGCTGTCCGTTTCAGGGATGAGTGCTGTGAGAAATGTCTCTTCGTAATGGCATCTGGTCAAGATCCTGAGCGAAGCCTGTCCGATGCCTATATAATCGCCGCCTTTCGTGGAGAACAGACCTTTATGCCAACGTCCTTTCTAGAAATTGTCGAGTTACCAGACGGCCGAATCGAGCTGCGCAGGGCCGAGGACGAGGGTTCTCTGGTTACTTTGGATTTCTCTGAGGATGCCAAAGCGTTCCTGCAGGGCCAACACGTGGAAGTCGCCAAGGCGATGTTGAGCGTCGGCGTTCAGATGGCTGGCCGCTTGGTTGAAGGTGATTTCAATACGGATGAGAGCTCACGGGTCCTTCATTGATCCCGCTCGTCGCTTTTTCCTGATACCGCTACAGACCGGCTTCTCTATCCTTGGAGAAGCCCCGCGCAGTTCAGTGCGTGCTTCGTTTAACCCAGTCGAATGTTCAGGCTTTGTGCGTCCCCGGTCCGGGCGGCGCTGATCAACTGTTGTCGTGAAGTGCTGCTCAGTGGATTGAGCCAGCTGACGACCGTGTGGCTGCGACCCAGACGCAACGCTTCGCAGGTCAGCTGTTGTGCGCTCTGGGTGCCGCGCGGTTGCAGCAATAGAATGCGTTCACGATTCAGGCCGGCGTCTCGAAGCCAGGTTTGTGTCAGGCTGGCCGGCGGGGCGATCAATGTCAGCCAGCGCGCGTCCTGATCCTCGCTCAGTTCCCTGAGGATCGGTGCCAGAAGGCTCAGGCAGTTCCCGGCCGCACCACGCAATGACAGCTCACTGAAAACTTCAGGTTCGGCGCTCCAGGGTGACTCGACCACATCCTTCAGAATCGGTGCCATCGGCTGCACCATGAACGCCTCGAACAACGGCAGTTGGGCTTGCTGTGATGTGTGTGGGAACTGCATAAAGCCTCCTTTAGCGGCGAATGACGCCGACACTCAAGCCTTCGATCACCAGTTCCTGATCTTTCAGGTTCACTTCGATAGGGGCGAATTCAGGGTTTTCTGCAATCAACCAGACTTTGCTGCCGTCACGCTTGAAGCGTTTAACCGTAACTTCGTCGCCGATCCGCGCCACCACGATCTGGCCGTTGCGGGCCTCACGGGTGGTATGGACAGCCAGCAGGTCGCCGTCGAAAATGCCCACGTCCTTCATGCTCATGCCATGAACGCGCAGTAAATAGTCCGCGCGAGGATGGAAAAAGGCAGGGTTGATGTTGCAGGATTCTTCGATGTGCTGCTGGGCAAGGATCGGTGCACCGGCAGCCACTCGGCCAATGATGGGCAGGGTGGATTCGTCGGCCTTGGCTTCGAAACCAGGGATGCGAATGCCGCGGGATGCGCCCGGCGTCATCTCGATCGCACCCTTGCGAGCCAGCGCCTTGAGGTGTTCTTCCGCTGCGTTGGGCGACTTGAAACCCAGTTCCTGAGCGATTTCCGCGCGGGTCGGCGGGTAGCCGTTGTCTTCCAGGCAGCGTTTGATGAAGGCCAGAATCTCGGCTTGGCGTGGCGTCAGCTTTAGCATATTGATCGCTCTGTCTTTTTATACAGTGACTGGGATTATATACAGTGAAAGCGACTTGGCAATGCCCCTTTTTTTACCGGCCGCCAGACGGTCGATCAGCCGGCTGATTAAAGCGTCGTCGTTGTATGGTTAAATAGCTGACCGGCCATTCCCAAAACGAACCACCAGACTTGACAAGGCCTGGGCTGAAACGTATGTTTCAAACAAGTGTTTGTCAGGCGGAGTAGCCATGGCCCAGTCGGAAACCGTTGAACGCATTCTTGATGCTGCCGAGCAGTTGTTCGCGGAAAAAGGTTTCGCAGAAACCTCGTTGCGTCTGATCACCAGCAAGGCCGGTGTCAATCTGGCGGCGGTGAACTATCACTTCGGGTCGAAGAAGGCGCTGATTCAAGCCGTCTTCTCGCGCTTTCTCGGGCCGTTCTGTTTAAGCCTTGATAAAGAGCTGGAGCGGCGTCAGGCCAAGCCCGAGAACAAGCCGACACTTGAAGAGCTGCTGGAAATCCTCGTCGAGCAAGCCCTGGTGGTACAGCCACGCAGCGGCAACGATCTCTCGATTTTCATGCGTTTGCTGGGGCTGGCGTTCAGTCAGAGCCAGGGTCACCTGCGTCGTTATCTCGAAGACATGTACGGCAAGGTATTCCGTCGCTACATGATGCTGGTCAACGAAGCCGCGCCACGCATTCCACCGATCGAGCTGTTCTGGCGCGTGCACTTCATGCTGGGTGCGGCAGCGTTCAGCATGTCCGGTATCAAGGCCTTGCGTGCGATTGCCGAGACCGATTTCGGCGTCAACACCTCCATTGAGCAAGTGATGCGCCTGATGGTGCCCTTCCTGGCCGCCGGCATGCGCGCCGAAACCGGCGTGACCGACTCGGCCATGGCCACTGCGCAATTGCGTCCGCGCAGCAAGTCGACACAGGTTGCCGCCAAGGTTTAACCGCGCACGGGTGGGCGCGGCAGCTGACATCCGCTAAGCTAGCCGCCCATGCCGACTCTCGTTCTGAACCCGCTCCCCATAGATATCGCCGACCTGCCGGGCAAAGCCCGCGGCGGTGAGCGCGTGCGAGCCGGGTTTATCGTTATCAAGGAATCTCTATGACTGCTGGCCTGCAAGGCTCGTTGATGGTGGACGTCGCCGGTACCTGGCTGACGGCTGAAGATCGCCAATTGTTACGCCAACCGGAAGTGGGTGGCCTGATCATTTTTGCCCGCAACATCGAACACCCGCGTCAGGTGCGCGAACTGAGCGCCGCCATCCGCGCCGTTCGACCCGATCTGCTGCTGGCAGTGGATCAGGAGGGCGGGCGGGTGCAGCGCCTGCGTCAGGGCTTCGTGCGACTGCCGGCCATGCGCGCCATTGCCGACAACCTGAACGCCGAATACCTGGCCGAGCAGTGCGGCTGGATCATGGCGACCGAAGTGTTGGCCGTCGGCCTCGACCTGAGCTTTGCCCCGGTTCTGGACCTGGATTACCAGCGCAGCGCCGTGGTCGGTACCCGTTCGTTCGAAGGTGACCCGGAACGCGCCGCGCTGCTGGCAGGTGCATTTATCCGTGGCATGAACAGCGCCGGCATGGCCGCCACCGGTAAGCACTTCCCTGGCCACGGCTGGGCGGAGGCCGATTCCCACGTCGCGATCCCGAATGACGAGCGCAGCCTCGACGAGATCCGCGCCAACGACCTGGTGCCGTTTGCCAAATTGAGCAAGCAACTGGCCGCCGTGATGCCGGCCCATGTCATTTATCCACAAGTCGATTCCCAGCCGGCCGGCTTCTCCCGTCGCTGGTTGCAGGACATCCTGCGCGGCGAGTTGCAGTTCGACGGCGTGATCTTCAGCGATGACCTGTCGATGGCCGGCGCTCACGTGGTCGGCGATGCTGCCAGCCGTATCGAAGCCGCGCTGAGCGCTGGTTGCGACATGGGCCTGGTGTGCAACGACCGCGCCGCTGCGGAGCTCGCGCTGAGTGCCGCCCAGCGTCTGAAGGTCAAGCCGTCCGAGCGCATTGCGCGGATGCGCGGCCAGTCGTATGCCAGCACTGAATACCGTCAAGACCCGCGCTGGCTGACGGCCATTGGTGCGCTCAAAGACGCTCAACTGATTGAATAAGGACTTTACGTTATGACGGTTTACGCGATTATCGGTGGCACCGGCCTGACTCAACTGGAAGGCCTGAGCATTCGTCAGTCACTGGCGGTGGACACCCCTTATGGCACGCCTTCAGCCGAGGTGCAGATCGGTGAGTACGCCGGCAAGGAAGTGCTGTTCCTCGCGCGTCATGGTCACCCGCACCGTTTCCCGCCGCATCAGGTGAACTACCGCGCCAACCTTTGGGCGCTAAAGCAGGCTGGTGCCGAAGCGATTCTTGCGGTCAACGCTGTCGGCGGAATTCATGCTGCGATGGGCACCGGGCATTTCTGCGTGCCGCATCAACTGATCGATTACACCAGCGGTCGCGAACACACCTATTTTGCCGATGACCTGGAGCAGGTCACCCACATCGACTTCAGCTATCCCTACAGCGAACCGCTGCGCGAGCAATTGATCGCGGCATTGGCGGCTGAAGGCGTTGGCTACAGCAGTCATGGCGTGTATGCCTGCACGCAGGGGCCGCGCCTGGAAACGGTGGCGGAAATTGCGCGACTGGAGCGTGACGGTTGCGACATCGTCGGCATGACCGGTATGCCGGAAGCGGCATTGGCGCGTGAGCTGGAGCTGGATTACGCGTGCCTGGCGTTGGTGGTGAACCCGGCGGCGGGCAAGTCGACGGCTGTGATTACCATGGCCGAGATCGAGCAGGCGTTGCATGACGGAATGGGCAAGGTGAAGTCGACGTTGGCGCGGGTGTTGAAGGGCTGAGATAGCCTTTAGGTCGAGTCGCTCCCTTCGCGGGCAAGTCGGGTCGCCGCACCGCTCGCTCCTACAGGTATCGAGTTATCCCTTGTAGGAGCTGGCTTGCCAGCGATAGCGATTTAACTGCCACCACTACTTATCGATTTTCTCCGGCAGCGGCGCAAACAACGCCTCAATATCATCACTCTGCAGCTTCCAGTCCCCAGCCTTGCGCCCATCCAGCACGCCTGCTGCCAAATCGGATTTTTCCTTCTGCAGGTGCTGAATTTTCTCTTCCACCGTGCCCCGGGCAATCATCTTGTAAACGAACACCGGTTTCTCCTGGCCGATGCGATACGCGCGGTCAGTTGCCTGGTTTTCCGTCGCCGGGTTCCACCACGGGTCGTAGTGAATCACCGTATCCGCTTCCGTCAGGTTCAAACCAACACCGCCTGCCTTCAAGCTGATCAGAAAGATCTGACGCTTGCCGCTCTGGAAGTCTTTCACCGGGGAGCGTCGGTCGCGAGTCTGTCCGGTCAGCAACGCATACTCCACGCCGCGCTTCTTCAGTTCGACCTCGATTAACGCAAGCATCGAAGTGAACTGCGAAAACAGCAGAATCCGTCGGCCTTCCTCGAACAACTCCTCAAGCATTTCCATCAGGCTGTCGAGCTTGCCCGAGGTGCTTCCGCGCGTCGGCAGGGCCGCGTCATTGACCAGGCGCAAGTCGCAGCAGACCTGACGCAGCTTCAGCAACGCCTCAAGGATGATGATCTGGCTGCGTGCCACACCTTTGCGGGTGATTTCGTCGCGGACTTTTTTGTCCATCGCCAAACGCATGGTTTCATACACGTCACGCTGGGCTTCGTTGAGCTCGACCCAATGGATGATTTCAGTTTTCGGCGGCAACTCCGTCGCTACCTGCTCTTTTGTCCTGCGCAGCAGGAACGGTTTGATCCTGCCGTTGAGGTGTTGAAGTCGTACTTCGCTGGCGCGCTTTTCAATCGGCACGCGGTAATCGCGGTTGAAGCTTTTCACGTCGCCGAGCCAGCCGGGCAGCAGGAAGTGAAACAGCGACCACAGCTCACCCAGGTGGTTTTCCAGTGGCGTACCGCTCAGGCACAAACGCTGGCGTGCATTCAACTCGCGTGCGGCGTGAGCGGCTTTGCTGTTGGGGTTCTTGATGTATTGCGCTTCGTCCAGCACCAACACGTGCAGTGGCTGTGCGGCCAGGCGTTCGACGTCCTTGGGCAGCAGCGCATAGGTGGTGAGGATCAGGTCGTAATCGGCCAGACTGTCGAAATGCTTTTTACGACTGGCGCCGTACAGTGCCAGCACCTTCAGTTGCGGCGTGAAGTGCGCCGCTTCGTCGAGCCAGTTGGGAATCAGGCTGGTGGGCATCACCACCATGCACGGCCGATCGAGGCGCCCGGCGTTTTTCTCGCTGAGAACATGCGCCAGGGTTTGCAGGGTTTTACCCAGGCCCATGTCATCCGCGAGAATCCCGCCAACTTCCAGTTGCCGCAGCGACTGCATCCAGCTCAAGCCTTCCAGCTGATAGGGGCGCAAGGTTGCGTTCAAGCCTTCCGGTGCTGTCGCGGTGTAGTCCTTGATGTCCCGCAGACGCTGGGCAAAGCTGCGCATCTGTTCGCCACCTTCCCAGAGCAGCGGCAGGTCTTCCAGCGGATTCAGGCGCGTCGCGTCGGCCTTGCTCAGGCGCAGCGTGGTTTCGCCGGGCTCTTGCAGATAGAACTCGCCGAGGGTCGCCAGCACCGGTTTCAATCGGCCAAAGGGCAGGGCGACTTGCAACGGCCCATGCTCGGAGTTCGGGCGATGGGGGATGTTCACCAAAATCAATTCATCGTCGCGACGCCGTGCGAGGCGTTCCGGGTTGAGGATCTCGGTGTGGGAGCGCATCAGGTTCAACAGGATGGGCAGCAGACTCAGCCGCTCACCATTGACGATGATCCCCAGTTCGAGATCAAACC
The DNA here is from genome assembly GCF_019946675.1 of Pseudomonas sp. BF-B-15. Classification (NCBI taxonomy): domain Bacteria; kingdom Pseudomonadati; phylum Pseudomonadota; class Gammaproteobacteria; order Pseudomonadales; family Pseudomonadaceae; genus Pseudomonas; species Pseudomonas sp. BF-B-15. Next base: position 16,202 of record NZ_JAGYFZ010000051.1, on the reverse strand, counting down.
AGTCGCGCTCCGGCGCCTGTTCGACGGTGGCGTACCAGTCGTCCACGGCGGTCAGGTCGAAACCGAAATCCTCGTCGATCTGCAACTCCCAGCCTTGGGTGCGCAGCTTCGGCAACTCATTGAGCGTGAAGGTCAGCCAGGCACTGTCATTGACCATCTCATAGAGTTCGCCGGCACTTTCCGGCAAGGCTTTACTTTGCCGGGTGGCGATCTTGAAACCGAGGATTCGTAACTGTTCCCTGTAGGCCTGTTCGACTTCCGGGTGGCGTTTTATCCGTAATGTCTGCGCCTCCTGACGTATCAGGATGTCGGCGTTTTTCTGCCCGCAAACGTATTCATCCAGATAGCTGAAGGACAACGCAGCGCGATGCTGGATGTAACGCTGCATCTTGCCGTTGCGCGGCTCGAAGGCGCTGAACTCAATGCTCGCCAGCCACAGGCGCGGCACCGGTTGCACGTTGTCCACCAGCACTTGCGGCGGTGCTTTCGGGCTGCGGTTTTCCAGTACGGCCTGAAGTTTTTCCAGCAATTCGGCGTCTTGAGCGGCGGCGGGGTAGGCGAGGGTTTCCTGCACCTTCAACAGCACGGCTGCGCAATGTTTGCAGTTGCTGCGGACCGGGCATGTACAGGTGGCATCAACCATCAGCAGGGTGCTTTTGGCTGACTCGCGCAGGCGAATGGTCTGACGGTAAACGTTACCGCCAGAACCTTCGCACGCGGCCGTAATGGTTGCGTCGCCGACTTCCACGATCCTGACGCGGTTCTCCAGCGCATAGCGGCGGCCGCGCTCCAGGCTTTGTTCCTTGAATCGACTGACCCATGAAGGTGCCAGGGGTTTGCTCAGGGTCGCGGGCATAGGGACTTCAATCAGTCCGGAATTTGTTCGGGGACTGGCCGAGGCGCAGGGGCGGTGAGCGAGGTGATCTTGATCAGCAGGCCGAGGTGACCGTTGTCGAGGAAGTTCAACTGGCCGTTCTTGGTGTGGCTTTCTTGTTTGAGGCGTTCGCTGGCGGTCACCATGCCGTTGGCGTCGATCTGGTTGACCCAGAAGTCGGCGTCAACGTCGGTGAAGCGCCCCAGTTTCAGGTTCAGCGTGCCCTCGATCGGGAACTGGCCGAACTGTTCCTTGCCGTCGCTGACCGCAACTTTGCTGGCTTCTTCGCCGAGATTTTGCTGCCAGGCCTTGTGCAGCAACACCGTGTATTCATTGCTGGCGGTGAGTTTTTCCACTTCGCCATTCAGGCTCGGCGTACGCAGGCTCTCGGGGCGAATTTGCTGAGCGCCGGCGGCCCAGTCTTCCGGCGCGGCGCGGCTGACGATGGCGGGCACGGCGTTTTGCCGGACCAGAATCATTTCGATCTGATACAGGTCATCGGCAAACGCCGTTGGGGCGACCAGGGTGGTCAGCAAAGTCAGTAAACGAAACAGGCGCATGCGGCGTCCTTCAAGCAGTTTTCGGAATGAGGCATTCAAGCAATGCCTCTACAGTATTAAAGCGCTCTTCCGGGCGCTCCATCGGGACCATGAATTTAAACATCGTGGCCCCTTCGAATTTGTAGCGTTTAGGCTGGCCCTGAATCAGTTTGATCAGGGTCAGCGGATCGACCGGTGTCTGCGCCGCGAACTCGATCCGGCCGCCTTGCGGGCCGCCGTCGACTTTCTTGATGCCCAGCACTTCGGCTTGCAACTTCAGCCCCGTGATGCGCATCAGGTTCTTGGTCGGCTCCGGCAGCAGGCCGAAACGGTCGATCATCTCGACTTGCAGGTCCTTGAGACCATCCTCATCGGTGGCCGAGGCAATGCGTTTGTAGAGAATCAGCCGCGCGTGGACATCCGGCAGATAGTCTTCGGGAATCAGCGCCGGAACACGCAAATTGACTTCCGGGCCACCGCCCAACGGCTGATCGAGATTCGGTTGTTCGCCCTTGCGGATCGACTTCACCGCACGCTCGAGCATCTCCATGTACAGGGTGAAGCCGACCGCCTGAATCTGTCCGCTCTGGCCGTCGCCCAACAGTTCACCGGCGCCACGGATTTCCAGGTCGTTGGTGGCGAGCACGAAGCCCGCACCGAGGTCCTGGGTATTGGCGATCGCTTCCAGGCGCTTTTCTGCATCCGGGGTGATTTGCTGGCGCGGCGGTGTCAGCAGATAAGCATAGGCCTGGTGGTGACTGCGACCGACGCGGCCGCGCAACTGGTGCAACTGCGCCAGGCCGAATTTGTCGGCGCGCTCGATGATGATGGTGTTGGCGCTCGGCACGTCGATGCCGGTCTCGATGATGGTCGAGGCGATCAGCACGTTGAAGCGCTTGTGGTAGAAGTCGCTCATCACCTGCTCGAGTTCGCGCTCGCGCATCTGCCCGTGGCCGATGCCGATCCGCGCTTCCGGCACCAGTTCGGCGAGGTCAGCGGCGCATTTCTCGATGGTCTTCACATCGTTGTGCAGGTAGTAGACCTGTCCGCCACGCAGCAGCTCCCGCAGCAGCGCCTCTTTGACCGTGCTCTTGTTCTGCTCCATGACGAACGTCCGCACCGACAGGCGACGGGCCGGCGGTGTCGCGATGATCGACAGGTCACGCATGCCGGACACTGCCATGTTCAGCGTGCGCGGAATCGGCGTGGCGGTCAGCGTGAGGATGTCGACTTCACTGCGCAGGGCCTTGAGCTGTTCTTTCTGACGGACACCGAAACGGTGTTCTTCGTCGATGATCACCAGCCCGAGGTTTTTGATTTTCACGTCGTCTTGCAGCAGCTTGTGGGTGCCAATGACGATGTCGATCTTGCCTTCGGCAAGGTCGGCGACAGCGGCATTCACTTCCTTGGCCGACTTGAAGCGGCTCATCACTTCCACCGTCACCGGCCAGTCGGCGAAGCGGTCGCGGAAACTGTTGTAGTGCTGTTGGGCGAGCAGGGTGGTCGGCACCAGGATCGCCACCTGACGACCGCCGTGCACCGCAATGAACGCTGCGCGCATCGCCACTTCGGTCTTGCCGAAGCCGACATCGCCGCAGACCAGCCGGTCCATCGGCTTCGGTGCGAGCATGTCGGCGCGCACGGCTTCGATGGTGGTTTGCTGGTCCGGGGTTTCTTCGAACGGGAACCCGGCGCTGAAAGTGGCGTAATCGGCTTTCGGATCTTCGAAGGCATAACCTTCGCGAGCAGCGCGGCGGGCATAGATGTCGAGCAATTCCGCCGCCACATCGCGCACCTGTTCGGCGGCTTTGCGTTTGGCTTTCTGCCAGGTTTCCGAGCCGAGACGGTGCAATGGGGCCAGGGCATCGTCGCTGCCGGTGTAGCGGGCGATCAGGTGCAGGTTGGCCACCGGCACGTACAGTTTGGCGCCTTCTGCGTATTGCAGGGTCAGGAACTCGGCGGCTTGATCGTCGATTTCCAGCGTCGCCAGGCCCAGATAGCGGCCAACGCCGTGATCGATGTGCACCACCGGGGCGCCTTCGCGCAGTTCGGTGAGGTTTTTGATCACGGCGTCGTTGTTGGCGTCGGCGCGTTTTTCACGGCGACGACGCTGCATAACACGCTGACCGAACAACGGACTTTCGGCGACCAGCGCCAGGGCTGGATCGTCGAGCACCAGGCCTTCGTCGAGCGGTGCAATGGTGATCGCCAGGCGCTCCTTGCTCGCGACAAAGTCGGGCCAGCTGTCGACGGTTTTCGGTCGCAGCTTCAGGCGTTCCAGCAGTTCCAGCAGCACTTCACGACGGCCCGCAGATTCGGCGGTGAACAGCACGCGACCCGGGAACTCGTCGAGGAAACCGGCCAGCGCGGCCAGCGGTTGAGTGGCTTTGGCTTCGATGGCCAGGTTCGGCAGTTCTCGCGCCGGGAAGCGCTCGCGGCCGACACCGGTTTCAACGTCCTGTTGACTGGCGACGACGCGCGGCCAGTTCTTCAGGCGTGCGAAGCAGTCCTCCACCGGCAGGAACAATTCGGCTGGCGGTAATAAAGGACGGGACGGATCGACGCGGCGCTCTTCATAACGATTGCGCACGTCGTTCCAGAAATTTTCCGCCGCCTGCTCGATGCCCGGCAGGGAAAACACCTGGGTGTCCTGGGGCAGGTAATCGAACAGGGTCGAGGTTTCGTCGAAGAACAGCGGCAAGTAGTACTCGATACCCGCCGGTGTAATCCCGCTACTTAAGTCCTGAAAGATAGGGCAGCGGCGGAAATCGACATCAAAGCGCTCACGGAAGCGTGCCTTGAAACGGGTGACCGCATCTTTCTGCAGCGGGAACTCCCGTGCAGGCAGCAAGCGGACGGTGTCGACTTTATCGATGGAGCGCTGGTTTTCCGGATCGAAGGTACGCAGCGTCTCGATTTCGTCATCGAACAGGTCAATCCGGAAGGGCAGTTTGCTGCCCATCGGGAACAGATCGATCAGCGAGCCGCGGACGGTGAATTCGCCGTGCTCGTACACCGTGTCGACGTAGCGATAACCGCTGGCCTCAAGCCGGGTGCGCATTTGCTCGACGTCGAGCTTCTGGCCAACGTCCAGCACCAGGCTGCTGCCGAGCAGGAATTTGGTCGGCGCCAGGCGGTGCAGGGCCGTGGTGATCGGCACCACCAGCACGCCATGGCTCAACTCCGGCAATCTATATAGAGCAGCGATGCGCTGGGAAATGATGTCCTGGTGTGGCGAAAACAGATCGTAGGGCAGGGTTTCCCAGTCAGGGAAATGCAGCACCGGTAAATCCGGGGCGAAGAAACCCAGCTCCTGCTCCAGCCGCTCGGCACTTTGGCTGTCGGCGGTCAGTAGCAGGGTAAAGCGCTTGGCAGCGCTGGCAGCCTCGGCAATGGCCAGGCTCAGGGCGGCACCGGGCAGGTTGCCCCAGTGCTGTTTACCTGCCGCGGCAGGGAGAAGCGGTAGACGCAGAACGGGCACGGAAGGTTGAGCTCCAAGCGTTGCGACAAAGTCGGTAATTGTAGCGGCCCCGGGTGCCGCCTGTCAGTTGCTGACTGTGTCTATTACGCAGGTTTGGCGAAATGTAGTGGTAAAGACAAAAAACGCCGGTTTTTTGCTGAAAATTACTGATTATGTAGTGGCAAAACGACTGAGTGTTACGGAGGGTTACGGATAAGACGGCGATGTCTCCAAAAAATTGACTTCGCTGAAAGCCGCGGTTTTACTGGGCTTCGGCGGTGCGTAATTTTTTTGAAGAAGAAATTGTTACGGATCGCACGACAGGCGCGCATTGCTACGAGAGACACTCGGCGGCATAATGTAGCCCCTTTTTTCTGCCCCTACATGTGGAAGGTTCCCGTGACTCAGAAGCCCGACCAGTGTCTTGGTGAATGGATCGACCGTGAAGCACTCGCAGAAGCGATGATTCCGCTTATCGGTCAGCTCTACCGCAATAACAACGTGGTGAGCTCGATCTATGGCCGCAGCCTGATCAACCAGTCTGTCATCGCGATTCTCAAAGCTCACCGCTTTGCTCGCCATCGTTCTTCCGACGATAGCGAACTCTCCGTCCACGAAACATTCCCTCTGCTGAAAGCCATGAGCGAGCTCAAGCTCGGCGCGGCTTCGGTAGATTTGGGCAAGTTGGCGTACAAATTCCGCGTCGAAGGCAATGGCCGTACTGCCGAGCAGTTCGTCCGTGAAGAAATGGCTGAAGTGGTTGGCCAGCAAAACGCCTCCGCTCGCAAAGGCACCGACGTTGTGCTGTACGGCTTCGGTCGTATCGGCCGTCTGCTGGCGCGCATCCTGATCGAAAAAACCGGTGGCGGCGACGGTCTGCGTCTGCGTGCCATCGTGGTGCGCAAGGGCGCCGAGAACGACCTGACCAAGCGCGCCAGCTTGCTGCGCCGCGATTCGGTACATGGTTCGTTCAACGGCACCATCACCATCGATGAAGAAAACAACACCATCACCGCCAACGGTAACCTGATCCAGGTTATCTACGCGAAGAACCCGACTGAAGTGGATTACACCCAGTACGGCATCAAAGACGCGCTGCTGGTGGACAACACCGGTGTATGGCGTGACGCCGATGGCCTGGGTCAGCACCTGGCGTGCCCGGGTATCGACCGCGTTGTTCTGACCGCGCCTGGCAAAGGCAAGCTGAAGAACATCGTTCACGGTATCAACCACGGCGAAATCACCGCTGACGACAAGATCGTTTCGGCTGCTTCCTGCACCACCAACGCCATCGTGCCGGTGCTGAAGGCTGTCAACGACAAGTTCGGCATCGTCAACGGTCACGTTGAAACGGTTCACTCGTACACCAACGACCAGAACCTGATCGACAACTTCCACAAGGGCGATCGCCGTGGCCGTAGCGCCGCGTTGAACATGGTGATCACCGAGACCGGCGCTGCCACCGCTGCTGCCAAGGCTTTGCCTGAGCTGGCTGGCAAGCTGACCGGTAACGCGATCCGTGTTCCGACGCCAAACGTGTCGATGGCCATTCTCAACCTGAACCTTGAGAAAGCCGCCACCCGTGAAGAGATGAACGAGTACCTGCGCTACATGGCGCTGCACTCCGATCTGCACAAGCAAATCGACTTCGTCAATTCGCAGGAAGTGGTCTCCACCGACTTCGTTGGCTCGCGCCACGCAGGCGTTGTGGACGCTGAAGCAACCATCACCCAAGACAACCGCGTTGTTCTGTACGTTTGGTACGACAACGAATTCGGTTACAGCTGCCAGGTGGTTCGCGTGATGGAAGACATGGCCGGTGTAAACCCGCCAGCATTCCCGCGCTAAGCCTTAGCTGCACATGAAAACGCCCCGACTTTGGTCGGGGCGTTTTTGTTTGTGGGGGCTTTTGAGCCGTGTCGCCAGGTCGGGCCTCATCGCTAGCAGGCTAGCTCCCACAGGGGACTTGTGAACGACACAGATCCAATGTAGGAGCGAGGCTTGCCCGCGAAAGCGGTCTGTCAGGCGCCGCCAACCACCGCCGCCTGCGCCGTCCGCAACTCATGCCGGTTACCACGGAACAACACCAGCGTCGCAATCAACCCCAGCACTGCCGCGCCGCTGAGCCAGATCCCCGGCGCAGCCTTGTTATCCAGCACATGAATCAGGTACGTACAGGCTGCCGGCGTAAACCCGCCGAAGGTTGCCGTCGCCAGGCTGTAGGCCAGAGAGAAACCGGTCGTACGAACTTCCACTGGCATGATCTCGGTCAGCGCCACGACCATGGCGCCGTTGTACGAGCCATACAGGAATGACAACCACAACTCGACGATCAGCAAATGGCTGAAGCTCGGGTTCGCCACCAGCCACGACAGGGCAGGGTAGGCGGTGAGAATCGCCAGAATGGTCGCCGCGAGAAGCAGGGGTTTTCGCCCGATCCTGTCGGACACAGCACCCATCACCGGCAGCCAGAAAAAGTTCGACAGGCCGATACAGACCGTCACCAGCAACGCATCCAGATCCGACAGGTGCAGTTCGGCTTTGCCGAAGGTCGGGGTGTAGGCGGTGATCAGGTAGAACGACACCGTGGTCATCACCACCAACGCCATGCCGGCGATGACAATGCCAAAGTTCTGACCGATCGAGTGGACGATTTCCCGCAGGGTAGGGCGGTGTTTTCGTGCCTGGAACTCAGGCGTTTCTTCCAGCGAACGGCGAATCACGAAGATCACCGGCACGATCATGCAGCCGATCAGGAACGGCACGCGCCACCCCCATTCACCCATTTCTTCCGGGCTGAGCCAGTGGTTCAAACCCACCCCCAGCAGGCCGGCAAACACCACCGCCGCTTGCTGACTGGCAGACTGCCAACTGACGAAGAACCCTTTGCGCCCCGGTGTGGAAATCTCCGCGAGATACACCGACACACCGCCCAGTTCCACGCCGGCAGAGAAGCCTTGCAGCAGTCGGCCGAACAGCACGATCAGCGGCGCGGCCACGCCCAGCGTGGCGTAACCCGGCACGCAGGCAATCAGCACCGTGCCGGCCGCCATCATCGCGAGGGTGATGATCAAGCCTTTGCGGCGGCCATGACGGTCGATGTAGGCACCGAGGAAAATCGCCCCCAACGGGCGCATCAGGAAGCCGGCACCGAAGGTGGCCAGCGACAGCATCAGGGAAGCGAAAGCGCTGTCGGCGGGGAAGAAGGTTTTGGCGATGGCTGTGGCGTAAAAGCCGTAGACCATGAAATCGAACATCTCGAGAAAGTTGCCGCTGACAACGCGAAAAATCGCTTTGCCTTTGCCGGTCGTGGAGGACATGTCTGGATACTCACTTTTTAAATCTTGTAAGAAAGCGTTTCGCGTGTGTCCCATAATGGCTGGCGTGCTTTTACTGGGAGATGAAGATTTGTTAACTGGACGTTGGAAGGTGGTTGTGATGCTGGCTGGTGTTTTGGCTGGCTGCGGCAATGGCGATTCCATGGAAAGCATCGGCGGCCCGACTATGGGCAGCACTTATTCAATCAAATACGTGCGCCATGCCAATCTGCCCGCGCCCGCACAGGTGCGCAGCGAGGTGGAGAAGATCCTCGCCGAGGTCGACAAGCAAATGTCTACCTATCGCAGCGATTCGGACATCGAGCGCTTCAACGATCTGCCCGCCAATCGCTGTCAGAAAATGCCCGCGTCCATCCTCAAATTGATCCGCGTTGGTGAACAACTGTCAGAGCAAAGCGAAGGATCCTACGACCTGACCGTGGAGCCACTGCTCAATCTCTGGGGGTTCGGCCCCCGGGCGCGTGAAGAAAAAGTGCCCAATGCCCAAGCGCTTGCCGAGGTGCGGCAGCGAGTCGGTTATCAGCATCTGCGCATCGAAGGCGAACAGTTGTGCAAGGACGCCGCCGTCGAAGTCGACTTCAATAGCATCGCCGCCGGCTACGCCGTCGATACGATTGCCGCAAAACTCGACGCGATGGGCATTCACAACTACCTCGCCGAAGCCACCGGAGAGCTCAAGGCTGCCGGCAAGAAACTTGATGGCTCGCCGTGGCGCATCGCGCTTGAACAACCCCGAGACGATCAGCAAGTTGCAGAACGCATCATCGCGGTCGACGGCTACGGCGTGTCCACTTCAGGCGACTATCGCAACTATTTTCTGCAGGACGGTCGGCGTTATTCCCACACCTTCGATGCTCACACCGGTACGCCGGTCTCACACACGCTGGCGTCAGTCACGGTCATTCATCCTTCAGCGTTGATGGCCGATGGCCTATCGACGCTGTTGCTGATTCTCGGTCCTGAACGGGGTTGGGACTATGCCGAAACCCACAACATTGGTGCATTCTTTGTGATTCGTGCCGATACAGGTTTCGTCATACGTACCAATCAGGCTTTTGAGCGTCTCAGTGGCGGCAAAACTGAATGATTACGGTGATTCGCGCATTGAAAACTGGCGTTGTAGTGCAGGCAAAAGTAGCCTACGACGCGACCAAGGGTTAATGTGCGCGGCGTTGACGCTTCTATAGACTGTGTCCGGGTTCTGCACTGGCCCCAAATTGTTCCTTCACGCCGCAGATCGGCGTGATTTAGCCGCAGGTGCCGAGAGTGCCGCGGCCTGTTCTGAGGAGTATGCATGGCTGTCTACAACTACGACGTGGTGGTGCTGGGTTCCGGCCCGGCGGGAGAAGGCGCGGCAATGAACGCCGCCAAAGCAGGGCGCAAGGTGGCGATGGTCGATAGTCGTCGCCAGGTTGGCGGCAACTGCACCCACCTGGGCACCATCCCGTCCAAGGCACTGCGTCACTCCGTCCGGCAGATCATGCAGTTCAACACCAACCCGATGTTCCGGGCCATTGGTGAGCCGCGCTGGTTCTCGTTCCCGGACGTGCTGAAAAGCGCCGAGAAAGTCATTTCCAAACAAGTCGCTTCGCGCACCGGCTACTACGCCCGTAACCGCGTCGACGTGTTCTTCGGCACCGGCAGCTTCGCCGACGAGCAAACCATCGAAGTGGTCTGCGCCAACGGTGTAGTTGAAAAACTGGTGGCCAAGCACATCATCATCGCCACCGGCTCGCGTCCTTATCGTCCGGCGGACATCGATTTCCATCACCCGCGTATCTACGATAGCGACACCATCCTCAGCCTCGGCCACACCCCGCGCAAACTCATCGTTTACGGCGCTGGCGTGATCGGTTGCGAATACGCGTCGATCTTCAGTGGTCTGGGCGTACTGGTTGAGCTGGTGGACAACCGCGGCCAGTTGTTGAGCTTCCTCGACTCGGAAATCTCCCAGGCGCTGAGCTACCACTTCAGCAACAACAACATCACGGTTCGCCACAACGAAGATTACGACCGCGTCGAAGGCGTGGACAACGGCGTGATCCTGCACCTCAAGTCCGGCAAGAAGATCAAGGCCGACGCCTTGCTCTGGTGCAACGGTCGTACCGGCAACACCGATCAGTTGGGTCTGGAAAACATCGGCGTCAAGGTCAACAGCCGTGGCCAGATCGAAGTCGACGAAGCCTACCGCACCTGCGTGCCGAACATTTACGGCGCCGGTGACGTGATTGGCTGGCCGAGCCTGGCCAGTGCCGCACACGACCAGGGCCGTTCGGCCGCTGGCAGCATCGTCGACAACGGCAGCTGGCGCTTCGTCAACGACGTACCGACCGGCATCTACACCATTCCGGAGATCAGCTCGATCGGCAAGAACGAGCAGGAGCTGACTCAGGCCAAAGTGCCGTACGAAGTGGGCAAGGCGTTCTTCAAGGGCATGGCGCGTGCGCAGATCGCCGGCGAGCCTCAGGGCATGCTGAAGATCCTGTTCCACCGCGAAACGCTGGAAGTGCTGGGTGTGCACTGCTTCGGTTATCAGGCGTCGGAGATCGTGCACATCGGTCAGGCGATCATGAACCAGCCGGGCGAGCTGAATACGCTGAAGTACTTCGTCAACACCACGTTCAACTACCCGACCATGGCCGAAGCCTATCGGGTAGCGGCGTACGATGGCCTCAACCGGCTTTTTTGAGCGGCTCCGGCCGGTGGCCTGAGCCGGCCGGGGAGACCGATTTCAGCAATTCTCGAGCGTGGCGGTGGCCAAACCGGGAAAGTCTGTAATCAGGCTGTCAACGCCGAAGTCGGCGAGTCTGCGCATCAGCGCGGGCTCGTTGACTGTCCACACCGACACATGCAACCCCTGTCGCTGCGCCTTCTCCAGGCGCTCCGGCGTGCACAGGGTCCAGTTCAGCGCCAGAATCTCACAGCCATAGCTTGCCGCGACCTTCAACGGGTCGAGCCAGGCGTACTCGGCTACCAATCCGCGGGACACGTCCGGCACCAGGTCCAGCGCGGCTTTCAGTACTTCGCGCGAGCTTGAGGTGATGGTCACCTTGTCGAGCAGGCCATGACGTACAGCCATTTCACGAATCGCCAGGACGGTGGTCGCGGCGCGGGTGCGTGAAGCGCTTTTGACTTCCAGCTGCCAGTGTTCGAAATCGCATTTCTCGAACAGCTCTTCCAGCGTAGGAATAGGGCACGGCTTGATCCAGCCCGGTCCGCCCTTGCGCGCGTCGTAGGTCACCAGCTCGGCGGCTGTGTGCTCGACCACCTTGCCGCGTCGGTCGGTAGTGCGCTTGAGCGTCGGGTCGTGGATGACCATCAGCTCGCCGTCCATGGACAGATGCAGGTCCAGTTCGCAACGGCGCACGCCGTGCTTGAGGCATTGCTGAAAGCTGTTCAGCGTGTTTTCCGGTGCTTCGCCCTTGGCGCCGCGATGGCCGTAGATGAGGGTCACGGTTCTTCCTTAAATTAATTGCCTGATTCGTTTTCGCGGGCCAGGCGTCGTTCCTGGGCCTGCTTTTGCAGAATGTAGCGGGCCAGCAGTTGGCGCTGGGCATCGGTCGGGCGTTCGAACTCGGTGCCGATGTCGAAGCCGCCGCCCTTGCGGTCGCAATGGGTGACGCGCGCCCGAAGCAACAGGCCGAGGGCTTGTGGCATCAACACCAGTTTCACCGACAAGTGAGTGCCTTCAGCGATAGCGCTCGGATACTGGAAGTCGATGCCGCCTTCCGAGATGATCACTGGCTGCGGCTCGCCGATCTGCCCAAGCACGGTGATGGCGATCACCTGGCTGAGCAGATCGATGCGTTTGTTCTGGGATTTCAGGAACGCCGCGAGGGTGCGGTCGCGTTCACTGATCTGGCGCAGCAGGTGTTGCGACTCGAATTCACTCAGGTGCAATTCGCTGAGCAGGTTGAAGAGTGGGGAAGCATCCTGCAACACTTCCTGGCCTGCGGCTTCGGGAGCGGACAGGGGCCGAATTTCCAGTGCGATCGTGTCCTCGATACGGTAGTATTCGCGGCGATCTTCTTCATCTAATGTCGACATGGCGAACCCATGGTAGCGGCGGTGGTCTGAGTGTAAAGCTGGTTATCGACCCCCGCCACAAGGACGTTCCTTTTCCCTCCGAACAAGCCCCGACATGTTCAGACCTCTCTTCGTATTTATTGGCACGCGTTATACCCGTGCAAAGCGTCGCAATCATTTTGTGTCGTTCATTTCCCTGACTTCGATCATCGGTCTTGCCCTCGGCGTGATCGTGATGATCGTCGTGCTGTCGGTCATGAACGGCTTCGATCATGAGATGCGCACGCGCGTGTTGGGCATGGTGCCCCACGCGACCATCGAGTCCGGTGAGCCAATCAGCGACTGGCAGGGCCTCGCCGCCAAGGTCAAGCAGAACCCGCAAGTGACGGCCGTGGCGCCGTTTACCCAGATGCAGGGGTTGCTGACCAATAACGGCAAGGTCTCCAAGGTGCTGCTCAATGCCATCGACCCGGCGCTGGAACGCCAGGTGTCGATCATTGACAAGTTCATGCTGCAGGGCAAACTCGACGACCTCGCGCCCGGCAGTTTCGGCATCGTCATCGGCGACAAGGCGGCCGCCAAGCTCGGCGCGGCCATCGGCGACAAGCTGACCTTTGTGGCGCCGGAAGTCACCGTGACCCCGGCCGGCATGTTCCCGCGCATGAAACGCTTTACCGTGGTCGGCATCTTCCATGTCGGCGCCGGTGAAATCGACGGTTACCTGGGCGTCACCAATCTGCAGGATCTGGCGAAGCTGCACCGCTGGAAACCGGATCAGGTGCAGGGCATCCGCCTGAAGTTCGACGACCTGTTCCAGGCGCCACGCACCGCGTGGAACATCGCCCAGCAGCTCGGTGAAGACCATTTCTACGCCCGCGACTGGACCCGCACCCACGGCAATCTGTATCAGGCGATCCGCATGGAAAAAGCCATGATCGGTCTGCTGTTGCTGCTGATCGTTGCCGTGGCCGCGTTCAACATCATTTCCACGCTGGTGATGGTGGTGAACGACAAGAAGGGCGACATCGCCATTCTGCGTACCCTCGGCGCCACGCCGGGTTCGATCATGGCGATCTTCATGGTGCAGGGCACGGTCATCGGCGTGGTCGGTACGCTGATCGGCGCCGTGGTCGGGATCTTCGCCGCGCTGAACGTCAGCGCCGCGATCTCGCTGCTCGAAGGCCTGATCGGACACAAGTTCCTCAACGCCGACGTGTACTTCATCGATTACCTGCCGTCGCAAGTGCAGAGCCAGGATGTGTTGATGGTCTGCGCCGCCGCGTTGGTCCTGAGTTTCCTCGCCACCCTGTATCCAGCCTGGCGTGCCGCGCGCACCCAGCCTGCGGAGGCGCTACGTTATGAGTGAGTCGGGCATGAGTGATAAAGCAATCTTGAGCTGCCGCAACCTGGGCAAATCCTACGAGGAAGGCCCGGAATCGGTAGAAGTGTTGGCCGGTCTGCAACTGGAGCTGCATCCGGGTGAGCGCGTGGCGATTGTCGGCACCTCGGGTTCGGGCAAAAGTACTTTGCTCAACCTGCTGGGCGGTCTCGATACGCCGACCAAGGGCAGCGTCTGGCTCGACGGCGAAGAGCTGTCGGCACTCAGCGAGAAGAATCGCGGCCTGTTGCGCAATCGGTCGCTGGGTTTCGTGTACCAGTTCCACCATTTGCTGCCGGAATTCACCGCGCTGGAAAACGTCTGCATGCCGCTGCTGATCGGCAAGACCGCGATCCCGGAAGCGCGTCAGCGTGCGACGGCGTTGCTGGAGCGGGTAGGGCTGGGCCATCGCCTGGAGCACAAACCGGCGGAATTGTCCGGTGGCGAACGTCAACGCGTGGCCATCGCCCGCGCGCTGGTGAACAAGCCAGGGCTGGTGATGCTCGACGAGCCGACCGGTAACCTCGACTCCCACACCGCCCAGGGTATTCAGGATTTGATGCTGGAACTCAGCACCTCGATGCGCACGGCGTTCCTGGTGGTGACTCACGACATGAACCTGGCTCGCCAGATGGATCGCGTCCTGCACTTGCAGGAAGGTTGCCTGACGCCTATCTGATTGGTCGAAACCCGATGTCTGAAAAGACGTCGGGTCTTTTTGTTTTTATACGGTGCCCCAGCGAATGTTCAGACCGTTATCGATCTTTATCGGCACGCGCTATACCCGCGCCAAGCGCCGCAATCGCTTTGTTTCGTTCATCTCGATGACCTCGATGATCGGCCTCGCCCTCGGTGTGCTGGCGATGATCGTGGTGTTGTCGGTCATGAACGGCTTCCAGCGCGAAATGAGCTCGCGCATCCTCGGCATGGTGCCTCACGCGACCATCGTCGGCGTGAACCCGATCGACGATTGGCAGCCGGTGGCCGACGCCGCGATGAAAAACCCGGAAGTGACCGCCGCCGTGCCGTTCACCGAGATGGAAGGCATGCTCTCCTATAAAGGCACGATGCAGCCGATTCAGGTCAGTGGTGTCGATCCGGCGCTGGAAGGCAAGGTCTCGATCGTTGCCCAGCACATCGTCCAGGGGCGTCTCGATGCCTTGAAGCCGGGCGAGTTCGGTGTGGTGATCGGTGAGATCACCGCACGACGTTTCCGCTTGAATGTCGGCGACAAGATCACCCTGATCGTGCCGGAAGTCAGCACCGCACCGGGCGGGATCACCCCGCGGATGCAGCGGCTTAACGTGGTGGGCGTGTTCAAGGTCGGCGCAGAGCTGGACGGCTCCATGGCGTTGATCCACGTTGCAGATGCCGCGCAGATGCAGCATTGGGAACCGAATCAGGTGCAAAGCGTGCGTCTGGCGGTGAAGGATTTGTACGCGGCGCCGAAGGTCTCCAGCGATATCGCTGGCGGCTTGGGCACGGCGTACAAGGCTGACGACTGGACTCACACCCAGGGCAGCCTGTTCAGCGCGATGAAGATGGAAAAAACCATGATCGGCCTGCTGTTGCTGATGATCGTTGCGGTGGCAGCGTTCAACATCATCGCGACCTTGATCATGGTGGTGAACGACAAGGGCGCGGACATCGCGATCCTGCGTACCATCGGTGCCACGCCACGGCAGATCATGGCGATCTTCATGGTTCAGGGCACGGTGATTGGCGTGGTCGGCACCTTGATCGGTGGCGTGCTCGGCGTGATTGCCGCGCTGAACGTCAGTGAGCTGGTGGGCTGGGTGGAGCGGGTCAGTGGGCAGCACATCTTCAGTTCTGACGTGTATTTCGTCAGCAACCTGCCTTCGGAATTGCAGGGTGGGGATGTGCTGTTGATTTGCTCGGCCGGGTTTGTGTTGAGCTTCCTTGCGACGGTTTACCCGGCGTGGCGGGCGGCGAAGATCGACCCGGCTTGCCCGCGAAGGGGTCGGACCTGCTGGCCTCAATCCCCCTTCGGCAACTCAATCACAAACCGCGTCCACCCATTCTCCGATTCGCAACGAATCTGCCCGCCATGGGCCCGAATGATCGACTGGGTAATCGCCAACCCCAACCCCGCATGTTCACTGCTGCCTTCCTGTCGCGCCGGATCTGCGCGGTAGAAGCGATCAAACAAACGCGGCAGTAATGCCCCGTCAATGCCGTCGCCGCTGTTCTCGACCGTCAGACTCAAACCTTCAGGCCGCTCGATAATCCGCACCCGAACCTCGCCATCGGCCGGCGTGAATCGCAGCGCGTTATCCAGCAAATTCGAAAGTGCCCGACGCAACATGCTCCGGTCTCCCTCCAGGCGCGCGTTGCCTTCGCGGCTCAACGTCACCTGGGCGTCTTCGGCCAATGGCGCAAAAAACTCCAGCAACACATCCGCTTCTTCCGCCAATTCCAGGGGTTCACATTTGGGCATCAGCAACCCGTGATCAGCCTTGGCCAGGTACAACATGTCGTTGACCAGTTGCGCCATCCATTGCAGTTCTTCGAGGTTGCTGTGCAGTGCTTCGCGGTAATCCTCAAGGGGGCGTGGGCGGGTGAGGGT
>NZ_JAGYFZ010000050.1:0-41234 GCF_019946675.1 Pseudomonas sp. BF-B-15 | reverse complement strand
ACGTCCGTGAGATCGCCATCGCCGGCAAGCCGGCTCCTACAAGGGGTTTATTTACGGTTGAGCATCACCGGCAACTGCGCCACCAGCTTCGCGTTGTTCAACGGCGCCCGGATAAACCCGCGCTGTGTCCCGTCCGGCCCGATCACCGCCAGGTTGCCGCTGTGATCAACCGTGTAATTGGGCTTGCTGGTGTCCGCCGGAATAAACGGAATGCTCACCGCGTTGGCCAGTTTCTGAATGTCTTCCACCGACGTCGCCGTCAGGCCCTGGAACTGCGGATCAAAGTAGCCCAGGTATTGCTTGAGCTGCTTTGGCGTGTCGCGGTTCGGGTCGACGCTGACCAGCACGATCTGCAATTTATCCACAGCCTCAGGCGGCAGTTCGCTCTTGATCTGGCGCAGTTGGGCGAGGGTGGTGGGGCAGATGTCCGGGCAGAAGGTGTAGCCGAAGAACAGCAGGCTCCACTTGTCTTTCAGCGCGTTGACCGCCACCGGTTTGCCGTCCTGATCGGTCATCGTCACGTCCGGCAGATTACGGCTTTGTGGCAACAGGATGATCCCGGCGTCGATCAACGCGGTCGGGTCGCCCTGGCCTTTGCCGGACAGCACTTTATTGATGGTCAGGCCCAGAACCAGTGCGATCAGGGCAACAAGGATGAAGACGGTTTTCTGGGTTCGAGTCATAGGTTCAACAGTAGGTAGTGGTCTACGAGCAGCGCGATAAACAACAGGAACAAGTAGTAAATAGAGTACTTGAACGTGTTGATCGCCGCGTGCGGTCGAGTGCCACGGTACAGCACCACGGCCCATTGCAGAAACCTTGCGCCCAGTCCCAACGCACAAATCAGGTAAAGCATGCCGCTCATGTGGATTACATACGGCATCAGGCTCACGGCCAGCAGCGCGAAGGTATAGAGCAGGATGTGAATCTTGGTGTAGTGCTCGCCGTGGGTTACCGGCAGCATCGGAATGTCGGCCTTGGCGTATTCCTCTTTGCGGTGAATCGCCAGCGCCCAGAAGTGCGGCGGGGTCCAGGCGAAGATGATCAGCACCAGCAACAACGGTTCGGCGCTGATGTGGCCGGTGGCGGCGGTCCAGCCGAGCAGCGGCGGGGCGGCACCGGCGAGGCCGCCGATGACAATGTTCTGCGGCGTCGCGCGTTTGAGGAAACCGGTGTAGACCACCGCGTAACCGAGCAAGGAGGCGAGGGTCAGCCAAGCGGTCAGCGGGTTGGTGAAGGCCAGCAGCAACGCCTGGCCCAGCACCGCCAGCACCAATGCGAACGTCAGCGCCGCCGTCGGTGAGACCCGGCCTTCGGCCAAGGGGCGTTTGTGGGTTCGGGCCATCACCGCGTCGATGCGTCTGTCCACTACATGATTCACCGCCGCCGCACCGCCGGCACACAAGGCGATCCCCAGATTACCGAACACCAGCACGGTCCATGGCACCCCGGCGCGGGTCGCGAGGAACATGCCGACCAGCGAGGTGATGAGCATCAGCACCACCACTTTCGGCTTGGTCAGCTCCAGGTAGTCACGCCAGATTGCCTGGTTGTGACGTGCGCCGATCAGAGTCGCCATGGCATCTCTCCTTTTATTGTTATGGGCCCGGCTGAATGTTTACGCGGGCTGAACCGCCAGCGTGTCGGTTGCTTGACCCGAACCAGACTGGTTCGCGCGTGATAATTGACCAGCACCATCGTCAGCAGCAGCGCTGCACCACCGGCGTTATGCGCGACGGCCACCGGCAGCGGCAGGTGGAACAGCACGTTGCTGATACCGAGGGTGATTTGTGCGGCGAGGGCAATCAGCACCAGCCCGGCCAGGCGCGTCATGCCGACGACTTTCAGTTGCCATGCGAGGCCGAGCAGCACCACTGTCACCAACAGCGCGCCGATACGGTGAGTCAGGTGAATCGCCGTGCGAGCATCGCTGTCGAGCTGCCCACCGAGATAATTGGGGCCGATGTGCTGGGTCAGGTGAAAGCCGTTGGCGAAGTCCGCCGGTGGCAGCCATTGCCCGTGGCAGGTCGGGAAGTCGATGCAGGCCACCGCCGCGTAGTTGGAGCTGACCCATCCGCCGAGGGCGATTTGCAGGATGACCAGCAACAACCCGGCCGTCGCCCAGTACTGCAAACGCCGGGGCACAGTCAGCGCAGGCAGCACGCCGGACAGGCGCAGGGTCAGCAGAAACAACAGGCTCAACGTCGCGAACCCACCGAGCAAATGCCCCGTCACCACTTGCGGCCAAAGCTTGAGCGTCACCGTCCACATGCCGAACGCCGCTTGGGCAATCACCACCGCCAACAGAAACAACGGCAGCTTCACCGGTTGCCCCGGATGACGACGATGCACCCACGCGCGACCGGCCAGCACCGAGATCAACAGCCCCAGCGTGCCGGCGAAGTAACGGTGGACCATCTCGTTCCAGCCCTTGTGCGCTTCGACGGGCGCATCGGGAAAGTGCAGTTCGGCATGCGCCAGCTGGGCTTCGCTTTTCGGCACGCTGATAAAGCCGTAGCAGCCCGGCCAGTCCGGGCAGCCGAGACCGGCGTGGGTCAGGCGGGTGTAGGCGCCGAGCAGCACCACAATCAGTGCCAGCAAGGTGGCAAACAGCGCGAGGCGAAATCCAGGTTTGGCCATGACGATGCCCTTATCCGATGTTCGACAGTTTCAGCAGATGGCGCAGGTCGTTGAGCAAGTCCTTGCCCTTCACCGTCGGGTCGTAGCGCAGCACCAGATTGCCGTGGGGGTCGATGATCCACAGGTGCGGCGTGTCATTGCTCTGAGCGCCTTTGGTGTAGGTCGGCAGGTCCAGGGAATACCGCTGCAACTGCGGGTACTCGCGTTGAAGTTTAGTCTCGTAATCGCTGTTCAGCGGCTGCGCGGTGGCGATGGCATGACTGGCGCGGGACGCATCGCGACCGAGGCCGATCTGGATTTGCCGTGCCAGATACACCAGTTGCTGGCAGTCCACTGCACACGCCTTCGGTGCCGTGACCAGTAGTTGCCAGCGCTCTTCCTGCGCCTGCACGCCAAGGTCGGCGCGGGTCTGGCCGTTGCCGATCAGTTCGCCGTGATAGCTGCGGCCTTCCGGCACCCAGAAATTCAGTTTGTACATGCCGGTGGCGAGGATCATCGGGCCGATCACCACGAGCAGGATCAGTAACAGCTGCAAGCGACCCTTGCGCCGGTTCGCCGGCGTTTTCGCTTCAGACATGCTGGGTGGATTCATGGCCGCTCCCATGGTGTTTCTCCTTTGCGTTGTGCCAGCCGAGGTAGATAAAAAGGCCGAGCAGGGCGATCGACATGGCGAACCACTGCACGGCATAAGCGATGTGTTTTTCCGGCCCTGTGGCAACGATCGGCCAGTCGGCCCGGTAGGTCGCAAGGCCGTTTTCTGCGCGTAATTCGTAGGCAAGACCTTCACGGCCCAGAGCTGACCAGAGCCTGGTCGGTTCCACCGCTGTGATCAGCTGCGGCCAGGTTGTGCTGTCCGGGTCAGCGTGTAATTGAAACGTCGCGCCGGGGGAAACGTAGACCCAGGCATCGAGACTCAATGCCTGGGCGGGTGTACTGAATTGCGGCGGTGTGCGCCGGTCCGGCCACGGCAGCCAGCCGCGATTGACCAGCAGCCAGAGCCCGGTCGCCTGATCCTGAAACGGTTGCAGCAGCTCGACGCCAACCTTGCCGTCGCGCTGACGGTTATCCAGCAGCAGGCTGTGCGCGGCGTCGAACTGGCCGTGCAGGCGAACCCGGCGAAAGGCCGGATCCTCGGTGTGTGGCAGTTCGGTGCTGGCCATCGGTTCGGCGGCACGGCGTTCGGCGTAGGTGTGCAGCAGCGCGCTTTTCTCTGCGCCACGGCCCAGTTGCCAGAAGCCGAGCGACACCAGCAGCGGCAGCAGGAGGGCGACCACCAGCGTCGGCACGATGCCCGGCCGAAAGCGCTTCATGGCGTCGCCAGAAAGTCATTGGTCGCGATAGCTATACTCAAGTGCATCGCCTGTCCCCCGGAGTCCCACCATGCTCAAAGCAGCCATCGTCCTGATGCTGATTGCCACGGTTGTCAGCCTGTTCAGCGGCCTGTTTTTTCTGGTCAAGGACGACAGCAGCTCGAACCGCCTCGTCATTGCCTTGAGTGTCCGTGTTGCCCTGGCCGCTGTTACCGTCGGCTTGATCGCCTGGGGTTTTTTCAGCGGCCAGTTAGTCTCTACTGCGCCTTGGTAACTTGTAGGAGCCAGCTTGCTGGCTCCTACAACACGTAGACGAAAATGAACAACCCGATCCACACGACATCCACGAAGTGCCAATACCAACTCGCTGCCTCGAAGCCGAATTGGTGCTCGTTATCGAAGTGTCCGCGCAGGATTCGCATCAGCATCACAAACAAAATGATGGTGCCGATGGTTACGTGGGCGCCGTGGAATCCGGTGAGCATGAAGAACGTCGCGCCATAGATGCCCGAACCCAGGGTCAGGCCCAGTTCGTGATAGGCGTGGATGTACTCTTCGGCCTGGAAACCGAGGAATGCGCAGCCCAGCAACACGGTGATCGCCAGCCAGATTTTCAACGCGCCGCGATGGCCCTTTCTCAAGGCGTGGTGGGCGATGGTTATCGTGACGCTGGAACTCACCAGCAACACGGTATTGAGCAACGGCAGGCCCCAGGGGCTGATGACTTCCTTCGGGGGCACAAAGAGTTTGGAGTCCGGGTTGTTCAGCAGCGGCCAGGTCCACTGGAAGGCAGGCCACAGCATGTGGGCGAGGCCTTTGGTGCCTTCGCCACCAAGTGCCGGTCCGGACACGTGGCGCACGTAAAACAGCGCACCGAAAAAGGCGATGAAGAACATCACCTCCGAGAAAATGAACCAGCTCATGCCCCAGCGGAACGAGCGATCCATCTGCGCGCTGTACAAACCGCTGCGACTTTCCTTGATCACCGTGCCGAACCAGCCGAACAGCATGTACGCCAGCAGCAGGCCGCCGACGAAAAAGATCAACGGGCCGTGGGACTCCGGCCGCGCCGCTTTCAGATCGTTGAACCAGGTGGCCAGGCCATACACGGTGATGAACATCCCGACCGTGGCGATGATCGGCCATTTGCTTTGGGCCGGTACGTAATAGTGCTCATGAGTTGCCATTTATTGTTCTCCTTATCGGGCACGCTCAGCCGCCAGTATTTACAGCCACCGGTGGATGTCGGGCGGTGATATCGAACAGCGTGTAGGACAGCGTCAGGTGCTTCACTTCCTTGGGCATGTCGCGGTCAACGATGAAACGTACCGGCATCTCGATCCGTTGACCGGGCTGCAGCACTTGCTGGGTAAAGCAGAAACATTCGGTCTTGTGGAAATACGCCGCCGCGTTGCTCGGCGCGATGCTCGGCACCGCTTGCGCGCTCATCGGCCGGTCGGTCGGGTTGTGGGCGATGAAGATCATCTCGTTGACCGCCCCTGGGTTGGCCGTCAACTCATCGCTCTTGGGGTAGAAATCCCAGGACATGTCAGCAGAGTTGGTCGACAGGAACTGCACGCGGACTTGCCGCGAGGTATCGACGGTTTGTTCGCCTTCGTATTGCCCGGCGGTCTTGCCGTTGATGCCGAACGCCTTGCACATCACGTCGTAGATCGGCACCAGGGCAAAGCCGAAGACAAACATCGCCACCACCACCAGCAACAGGCGGGTGACCAGTTTTTTCATCGAAACAGAATCAGCCATGATTCAAACCCTCAACACCGAACCCTGTAGGAGCCGGCTTGCTGGCGATGCAAACACCGCGGTGCGTCAGGCGCACCGCGTAATCGTTCATCGCCAGCAAGCCGGCTCCTACAGGACCGAGGTGTTTCATTTCACTTCCGGCGGCGTGGTGAACGTGTGATACGGCGCCGGTGACGGGATGCTCCACTCCAGGCCTTCCGCGCCATCCCACGGTTTGGCCGGTGCTGGCGGGCCGCCACGGATGGTCTTGATCACGATGAACAGGAAGAAGATCTGCGTGGCGCCGAACATGAACGCACCGATCGACGACACCATGTTGAAGTCGGCGAATTGCAGGTTGTAGTCCGGAATCCGTCGCGGCATGCCTGCCAGCCCCACGAAGTGCATCGGGAAGAAGGCCATGTTCATGCCGATGAACGACAGCCAGAAGTGCAGCTTGCCGAGGGTTTCGTCGTACATGTGGCCGGTCCATTTCGGCATCCAGTAGTAGGCCGACGCGAAGATCCCGAAGATCGCCCCCGGCACCAGTACGTAGTGGAAGTGCGCGACCACGAAGTAGGTGTCCTGGTACTGGAAGTCCGCCGGGGCGATGGCCAGCATCAACCCGGAGAAGCCGCCGATGGAGAACAGGATCACGAACGCCACGGCAAACAGCATCGGTGTCTCGAAGGTCAGCGAGCCTTGCCACATGGTGCTGGCCCAGTTGAACACCTTCACCCCGGTCGGCACCGCGATCAGCAGCGTGGCGTACATGAAGAACAGCTCGCCCACCAGCGGAATGCCCACCACGAACATGTGGTGTGCCCAGACGATAAAGGACAGGAACGCAATAGATGCCGTGGCATAGACCATCGAGGTGTAGCCGAACAGCGGCTTGCGCGAAAATGCCGGGATGATCGAGCTGACGGCACCGAAGGCCGGCAGGATCATGATGTACACCTCCGGGTGACCGAAGAACCAGAACACATGCTGGAACAACACCGGATCACCGCCACCGGCAGCACTGAAGAAGCTGGTGCCGAAGTGGATGTCCATCAGCATCATCGTCACGCAACCGGCCAGCACCGGCATTACTGCAATCAGCAGGAACGCGGTGATCAGCCAGGTCCAGACGAACAGCGGCATTTTCATCAACGTCATGCCGGGGGCGCGCAGGTTGAGGATGGTGGCGATCACGTTGATCGCGCCCATGATCGAACTGATCCCCATCAAGTGGATGGCAAAGATGAAGAACGTCACGCTTTCCGGCGCATAGGTCGTGGATAGCGGCGCGTAGAACGTCCAGCCGAAGTTCGGCCCGCCACCGGGGGTGAACAGGGTCGACACCAACAGCAGGAACGCCGCCGGCAACAGCCAGAAGCTGAAGTTGTTCATCCGTGGCAGCGCCATGTCTGGCGCGCCGATCATCAGCGGGACCATCCAGTTGGCGAGGCCGACGAAGGCCGGCATCACCGCACCGAAGACCATCACCAGACCGTGCATGGTGGTCATCTGGTTGAAGAACTCTGGCTGGACGATCTGCAACCCCGGCTGGAACAGTTCGGCGCGAATCACCATCGCGAACGAACCGCCCAAGAGGAACATGGAGAACGCGAACCACAGGTACAGCGTGCCGATATCCTTGTGGTTGGTGGTCAGCACCCAGCGCATCAGGCCTTTGGCAGGGCCATGGGCGTGCTCGGTATGGGTATGGACAGGGTCATCGATGACAGCCGTCATTTCATGTCTCCTGCAAACAGAGAGGCTGGGCGGGCCGGGGCGCAGAGCCCCGACCGGTTGCTGGTGTACGCAATAGACCGGGTCATTTGCTTTCCGCCTGTTTCAGCTCCAGCACTTCTTTAGGCGTGACCATGTCGCCTTTGTTATTGCCCCAGGCGTTACGTTCGTAGGTCACGACCGCTGCGATATCGACTTCCGACAGCTGCTTGCCGAACGCCGCCATGGCGGTGCCAGGCTTGCCGTGGAAGACAATGCCCAAGTGATCCTTGATCGGTCCGGTGGCGATTTTCGAGCCCTTGAGCGCCGGGAACATCGGCGGCAGGCCCTGGCCTTCGGCCTGGTGACAGGCCACGCAAGTGGTGTGATAGACCTTGTCGCCGCGCTCCTTGAGCTCGTCGAGGGTCCATTCCTTGCTGGTCAGTTCTTTGAGTTGCGCAGCCTCGGCCTTGCGCTCGCCCAGCCATTTTTCGTAATCGGCCTTTTCCTTGACCTCGACCACGATCGGCATGAAGCCGTGGTCCTTGCCGCACAACTCGGCGCATTGGCCACGATAGAGGCCGGGCTTGTCGACGCGGGTCCAGGCTTCGTTGACGAACCCCGGGATCGCATCGCGCTTGACCGCGAAGGCTGGCACCCACCAGGAGTGGATGACGTCGGCGGAGGTCACCAGGAAGCGCACCTTGGCGCCGATCGGCAGCACCAGCGGCTTGTCGACCTCGAGCAAGTAGTGCTCGCCCTTGGCTTCTTTGTTGTGGATCTGGTCGGCGGGAGTGGCCAGGTTGCTGAAGAACTCGACGTCCTGGCCCAGGTATTTGTAGTGCCACTTCCACTGATAGCCGGTGACCTGGATATCGATATCCGGCTCACTGGCGTCGTACATCTTGATCAGGGTCGCTGTCGCCGGTACCGCCATGGCCACCAAAATGATGAAGGGCACGATGGTCCAGAGGATTTCGACGGTAGTGCTTTCATGAAACTTGGCGGCCACCTGCCCGGTCGAGCGGCGGTGGAGGATCATCGACCAGAACATGGCGCCGAAGACGATGATGCCGATCACTACACAGATCCAGAAAATGGTCATGTGCAGGTCAAATACTGCGTGACTGATTTCAGTCGCTCCCGGCGCCATATTCACAGTCCAGGCCGCTTGTGCCTGACTGAAAATCGACCACAACAGGAGGCCCATCCAGACGTGTGGATGTCGCATCATTGCGGGTTCCCCTTATCGTTCTTGTTATCCCGCCGGCTTTCACCTGCGGCAAGGGAGCGGCTTTTTCAGACTACGAACTTGAATCGCCGGGTCTTGCTGCGTGTGCAGTCGGACGTCATCAGCTAACTCCATTCCAACCCGAGTATAGACAGCGACTGCTACCTCGCAATGTGAGGGCGTAAATCATCTGAAACAGCTGGGACTTGCGTTCTAGGTCACGAATGGAGAAGGATGCAGAGGAGTGGTGGCACATCGATATAACTTTGACGTCTCAAGGATGAAATATTTATGACAAATGCGTCTTAGCAGATTTTGGATGCCAGCTAAGTTATGTCTTCCCTATTTCATTGCCTTTGTTTCCTGGAGTTTTCATGAACACCGCCGCATTGCGCGAGCAGATCCAAAAAGCCCAACAACATGAAGCCGAGACCGGCCTGCTGACACGTCAGCTGGAAAGCAAACTGCCTCATCTACACCCATCGATCCAACTGCCGGAGGCGGATGCCAATGGCGTGCTGACGCGTTTTGTAGCCGCCTATATCGATGAAGTTCCTGATCTGCTGGATGCAGCCAATGAAGTCGCCAGGGAAGCGGGTATCGAGTCACAGATCAAACCGGTGCTGAAAATTGCCGAGCAATACTTCCTTCAGCCGCCAGAAATCATGGCAGGGCACGTCGGACTGGACAGCCTGCTGGACGAGGCCTATCTGGCGCATCGGTTTGTCGAAGAGGTCAACGACCTGTACATCAAGCATTTTGGCCAGCCACTGATCCCCTTGGACATGACTGTCGCCAACCTGATCGCTCACCAACTGATCGGTGAGGAATTTGCCAACCAACTGGATGAAGTGGTGCACCACGCGGTGGATAACATGCTCGACGATGAAAGCTTTGCGCTGGAATCGGTCGAAGCCTACCGCGCGAAGCTCAGCAGCCCGGATACCGGCGCTGCGTGGAAACGCTGGCCATGCATGTCGCGCCGGCTGGGCGTAGGTCTTGAGCTGGACCAACCCGCCGCATAACCCCAATGCTCCCTGTAGGAGCGAGGCTTGCCCGCGAAGGCGTCTTTGAATACGCCAAAAGCTTCGCGGGCAAGCCTCGCTCCTACAGGGGTGTTTTAGGCGGTGGAGCCTACTCCGGTGGTGGTCCGCAACCGCCCTTCCAGCCTGCGCTTCAACCCCCGCGCCTCAATCAACAGCGTTGAACCCTTGGCCGCATTGGCCCGCCCCCATTCCTCAAGCAATTCCAGGCACGAATGATCGATGTAGCTCAGGTTATTGAGCGGCACATGCACCGTCGCGCCGGCGGGGATGGTCCCCAGCACCTGAGTCAGTGCTGGCACCTTGAGAAAGGTCGCCGCCCCGATCAGTCGCAACTCCATTTCACCGTCCTTGGGCAGATCGATCAGGCTGATTTTCAACCGTGAGGCCTTCCACGCCAGTTTCGCCAGCGTCAGACCGAAGCCGATCAGCACGCCCGTCAACAGATCGGTAAAGATGATCGCCAGCGCTGTGGCCGCGTAAGTGAACATCGGCATCCGGCCGTATCGGCCCAGGCTGCGAAAGGCTTTCAGGTCCACCAATTTGAAACCGGTGTAAACCAACACACCCGCCAGGCTCGCCACGGGAATGCTTTGCAGCACGCTCGACAGCAGCAACACGAACGCCAGCAGCCACAGGCCATGGAATATCGTCGACATTCGGGTGG
Source organism: Pseudomonas sp. BF-B-15 (assembly GCF_019946675.1). NCBI lineage: Bacteria > Pseudomonadati > Pseudomonadota > Gammaproteobacteria > Pseudomonadales > Pseudomonadaceae > Pseudomonas > Pseudomonas sp. BF-B-15. Next base: position 30,884 of record NZ_JAGYFZ010000050.1, on the reverse strand, counting down.
TGGCGCCGGCCTGCACGTTGGCCGAACTGCGCACGATCACGCCGGTCATCGGCAGTGCACCGAGCAGGCCGCAGAGCATGTTGCCGACACCCTGAGCCGACAATTCCCGGTCAAAGTCCGAGCGTTGACCGCTGTGCATGCGGTCTACCGCTGCGGCCGACAGCAGGGTTTCGGCACTGGCGATGAAGGCCACGGCGAAAGCGGCGATCAGCAAGGTCGGGTCGGCCAGGTTGAGCAAGTCTTCGGGTTTCAGCCAGTCGATGGCTTCCGCCAGATTGGCCGGGACTTCCACGCGTTTGACCTGCAAGGCGAGCATCAGGCTGGCAACAGTCGCCAGACCTACGCCCAGTAGCGCTCCCGGAATGAAACGCAGGGAATGTGGGCGGAGTTTTTCCCACAACCACATCACCGCTATGGTTGCGAGCCCGAGCAAACCGGCTTGCCATCCAAAAGAAGGCAGGGCTTGAGCCACGGCAGCGGGGAAGGCGGCCAGGTTATCCAGCCCGGAAGGTTTCGGCACCGAGTCGAGCATCACATGCACCTGTGACAACACGATCAACACGCCAATCCCGGCCAGCATGCCGTAGACCACCGCCGGCGCCGTCACTCGAAACCAGCAGCCCAGCTTCAAGCGCCCGGCCACCAGTTGCAGGAAACCCGCCAGTAGCAGGATCGGCCCAAGCATAGCGATGCCGTGCTGGCGCACCAGTTCGAATACCAGAACGGCCAACCCGGCCGCCGGGCCACTGACTTGCAGTGGCGAACCGGCAAGCCAGCCCACCACCAGGCCGCCAACGATCCCGGTGATCAGGCCTTTGGCGGGTGGCAGGCCCGAGGCGATGGCGATGCCCATGCACAAGGGCAGGGCGACCAGAAACACGACCACTGAAGCGAGCAGCTCCCGTGGCAGAACAGCTTTGAGTTGCGCTGCACGCATGGTGATTCTCCCGAAGTTTTCTTCAGGCATGGCAAGGCCGGACCGCTGAAACAGCGGCCGGGGTCAAACCACACAGATTTTTAGGAAGATTTAGAAGCGCGCTTTGGGCGTCGCCACTGGAATCGGATGGCTGCCATCGAGCGGCAGGAAACGACCCTGATCGGCGTCATAAGCTTTGATGGCGCTGGTCTCGATGTCGTAGACCCAGCCATGGATGAACAGATGACCGTTCGCCATGCGCGAGGCTACCGAGGGGTGGGTACGCAAGTGTTGCAATTGGGCGATGACATTCTCTTCGGTGAGGATGTGCATGGTCTCGTTTTCATCGGTGCAGTTGCAGTTGTCGTGCACCATGGTTTTCGCGACTTCAGCATGCCGCAGCCAGGCTTTGACCGTGGGCATCTTTTCCAGGCTGTCGGGATTGAGCACCGCACGCATCGCGCCACAATCGGAGTGGCCGCAGATGATGATGTGTTGCACGCCCAGCGCCAGCACCGCGTACTCGATGGCCGTGGATACGCCACCGTTCATCTGGCCGTAAGGCGGTACGACGTTGCCGACGTTACGGGTCACGAACAGATCGCCAGGCGAACTGTGGGTGATCAGCTCGGGCACGATGCGTGAGTCGGCGCAGGTAATGAACATCGCCCTTGGCTGTTGAGCCGTGGCGAGTTTTTTGAAGAGCTCTTCCTGCTGCGGAAAGATCTCATGATGAAAATGCAAAAAGCCGTCAACAATATGCTTCAACGCTGCATCGGCGGTTTCTGCCTCGGATTGGGCTGAAGCCGACGCAGCCAACGGCTGTTTATCCTTGTCACTCATGAATTCATCCTCATTGGCGGAGTCAGGGAATTTTCCCGTTTTGTCCGGTGTGAAGCCAGTGGCTGTATAAAAAACATCCAGGCCGGAAATTTCGACCCGTCAGTCACTCGATGAACAAGGTAGCGGCCGAATCTTAACTGAAACTGAATGAACCGCTCTAGAACGTGTGTTCCAGATCACAAAAAACGTGACCAGCCTAAATGCGTCGCACGTTTTCCATTACTCACCATAGGCCAATTGTCCTTAAATCAGCGACATCTGGCGACCCGGCGGACAGAAGGCTTCGCAATCCAGATTGAAACCTTCCCGCTGATTGAGCCCCAGGCGTTTGATGGTTTTGGCAAAGCGTTGCGCCAGCAGGTCGGCAAATGGACCTTCGCCTCGCATCCGGCTGCCAAACCGACTGTCGTAGAGCTCGCCACCACGGCTCTGGCGGATCAGGCTCAACACATGGGCCGCCCGCTGAGGATAGTGGGCCGCCAGCCATTCTTCGAACAGCGGCGCCACCTCCAGTGGCAGGCGCAGCATCATGTAGGCCGCACTTTGTGCGCCGGCCGCCTGTGCCTCGGTCAACAGGCTTTCGAGCTCGCTGTCGTTGATCATCGGAATCATCGGCGAACACAGCACCCCCACCGGAATCCCGGCTTCACGCATCACCCGGATCGCCCGGAGACGGGCCTTGGGCGCTGCGGCACGCGGTTCGAGGATGCGTTTGAGTTCATCGTCCAGCGTGGTGAGGCTGATCATCACCGCCACCAGCCTTTGCTCGGCAAGTTCGGCCAGCAGGTCCAGGTCGCGAAGAATCAGCGAGCCTTTGGTGATGATGGTCACCGGGTGACGGTAACGCAGCAGCACCTCCAGGGTTTTGCGGGTGATTTTGTGTTCGCGTTCGATCGGTTGATAAGGATCCGTGTTGGAGCCCAGGTTGATCGGCGCGCATTGATAGCCGCGTTTGGACAGCTGTTCTTCCAGCACATCGGCGGCGTTGGTCTTGGCGATCAATCGGGTTTCGAAATCCAGCCCCGGCGACATGTCCCAATAGGCGTGGCTGGGCCGTGCGTAGCAGTAAATGCAGCCATGCTCGCAACCGCGATAGGGATTGATCGAGCGATCGAAGGGCAAGTCTGGCGAGTTGTTGCGGGTGATGATGGTTTTAGCGGTCTCGATGCGCACCTCGGTGCCCTGGGTCATCGGCGCCTCCTGATACCAGCCATCGTCCTCCGCTACCGAGCGGTTTGGCGCGAAGCGGTTGTGCGGGTTGGTGGCGGTGCCGCGACCGCGGGGTGGCAAGGGAGTGCTCATCGGACAATACTCGTAGCTGTATGTGCATACAGTATCGAAGGTTGAGCGACCCAGCCAGTGCCGTTTGGCGCTCCGGCAAAGCAGGATGACCATTTATTGTGGAATTGATTGATAAGTACAACTTGGCGCAACGCCGGGAAACAAATATCGAATAGCCCCGATGCTAACTTGATAAGTAGTATTCGCTTCGCACGAAGTTTCTTGTATTTACTTATTAAATGGAATTAATAAATGTCGTTATTTAATCAACGCGGTATCTTTTTACAATTGCTGGCGCCGAGTATTGCCAACCCGCGGGAAGCGCAGGTATCGATGCAACTGGCTCGCAAGGAGCTGGGGTGGGACGCCGTGAATGAGCTGTCGACCGAGGCCTTGGTGGATTCAGCCTACGTGACGGCGGTCTCCAATGATGGTGGCCGGTCCTTCACTATCAAAGTAGTCAATAGCGATGTGGACGGTGACGGCGATATCGACAGTGATGACAAGGAGAAACTGTTGGCCTTGGCGAAAGCGTATTCCAGTATCGTCAATCCTTAAGCCTGTTATTTAACTAAGCCGGTGTGAGATTCATACAGGCTTAGTTGCAATGGGGCATGAAACTACCGTCGTCCATGGTTGATCAATCGTATATAAATGGATGATTCACGATTCTTTGACAGACGGCTCACAGGTCTTTGACTGATCAGGGCTCAATCTGGCGTCGTCATCCCGCCTCTTTGCATACGGTCGCCGAGCATGTCCCTACGTCTTATCCCTGCGATGTGCCTGTCGCTGGTCGCATTCCTCAATCTGACGCTCGCCCACGCTGACGATGCGGTCGCACCCCGTCCTGCGGAGTGGGCTCAATCGGTCGAGGTGCAGTACAACCTCTTCCAGATGTCTCCAACGCTCTACCGCAGTGCATTGCCTGACCGCGGAGCCGTCCCGTTGCTGGAAAAACTCAAGGTCGCCACCGTGATCAACTTCCTGCCCGAGTCGGATTCAAGCTGGCTGGCCACGCCCGGTATAGACCAGGTGCAGTTGCCCTATCGCACCAACCACGTGGATGACGCGGATGTGCTCAAGGCCCTTCGCACCATTCAGGCCGCCGAAGCCAAGGGCCCGGTGTTGATGCACTGCAAGCATGGTTCGGACCGGACCGGCCTGATGGCCGCCATGTACCGGGTGGTGGTGCAAGGCTGGAGCAAGGAAGACGCCCTGAACGAGATGACTCAAGGTGGCTTTGGCGACAGCACCCACTTCAAGGACGGTATTCGTTACATGATGCAGGCGGATGCCGAGAAGCTGCGCACGGCGCTGGCCAATGGGGAATGCAGTACAAGCCCGTTCGCGGCCTGCTCGATGAAGAGCTGGTTCAAGTCGGCCCACGTCGAGTAACAGCACCTCCCACAGCATTGCGCTGCGGGAGGTCATTGCCGCACTCAGTGTTCGTCAGGCTTTTTCTTCAGCTTCGGGTTCGGGAAAAACTGCACGGCCTGAACCTTGGCGTCCGGCGCCTTCAGCGCCGATGTGTTGACCCGTGTGCCCAATTCCTTGGGCACGGACAGGCCCTGTTCATTCAACGTGTCGGAATAACCGCAGCCCACGCACTCGCGATGCGGGACATCGTCTTCGCTCCACATCATCAATTTGTCCGGCTCGCTGCAGGCCGGGCAGACCGCCCCGGCGATAAAGCGTTTTTTCGTCTTCACAGGTCCCTCGCTCATGCTGCTGCGTCCTCACTCAGGCCGCTGTGGCGCAAGAGTGCGTCAATCGACGGGGCACGGCCACGGAAGTCGACGAACAGCACCATCGGCTCCTGCGAACCACCGCGCGCGAGGATCGCTTCGCGGAAGGCGCGACCGGTTTCGGCGTTGAGCACGCCGTCCTCTTCGAATTTCGAGAAGGCGTCTGCCGAGAGTACTTCAGCCCATTTGTAGCTGTAGTAACCCGCCGCATAACCGCCAGCGAAGATGTGCGCAAAGCTGTTCGGGAAGCGGTTGTAAGCCGGCGGGCGCATGACCGAGACCTCGTCGCGTATGCCTTCGAGCACTTGCAGCACGCTGCGGCCATCGCCGTGGGTGGCGTGCAGTTCGAAGTCGAACAGCGAGAACTCGAGCTGACGCACCATCATCAGGCCGGACTGGAAGTTCTTCGCGGCGAGCATTTTGCCCAGCAGGTCCTGCGGCAGTGGCTCACCGGTTTCGTAGTGACCGGAGATCAGCGCCAGGCCTTCCGGCTCCCAGCACCAGTTTTCCATGAACTGGCTTGGCAACTCGACCGCGTCCCACGCCACGCCGTTGATGCCGGATACGCCGGCGTGTTCGACGCGGGTCAGCAGGTGATGCAGGCCGTGACCGAATTCGTGGAACAGGGTGGTCACTTCGTCGTGGGTCAGCAGCGCCGGTTTGCCGCTGTCGGCCGGGGTGAAGTTGCACACCAGGTTGGCCACCGGGCTTTGCAGCACGCCCTCAGCCGTGCGACGACGGTCGCGGGCGCCGTCCATCCATGCGCCACCGCGCTTGTTGGCGCGGGCGTAGAGGTCGAAGAAGAAGCGGCCGACGTGCTGGCCGTTTTCCTTGATCTCGAACAGGCGAACGTCCGGGTGCCAGGTGTCGAAGCCTTTCTGTTCGGCGATCTCGATGCCGTACAGACGTTGAACGATGGCGAACAGACCGCCCAGCACTTTGTCGATCGGGAAGTAAGCGCGCAGGGCTTCCTGGGCAACGCTGTAACGTTGTTCACGGAGTTTTTCACCGTAGAAACCGCTGTCCCAGCTTTGCAGGTCCGGGCAGCCTTGTTCGGCAGCGTAAGCCTTGAGCTGTTCCAGATCCTGAGCGGCGAATGGCTTGCTGCGTTTGGCCAGATCGCGCAGGAAGCTGAGCACCTGATCGCTGGATTCGGCCATCTTGGTGGCCAGGCTCAGCTCCGAGAAACTGGCGAAACCCAGCAGTTTTGCCAGCTCCTGACGCAGGTCGAGGATTTCTTCCATCACCGGCCCGTTATCGTTCTGGCCGGCATTCGGGCCCTGGTCCGACGCACGGGTGCAGTAGGCGGCGTAGACTTCCTCGCGCAGGGCACGGTCCTGGGCGTAGGTCATCACCGCGTAGTAGCTCGGGAATTCCAGGGTGATCAGGAAGCCTTCCAGATCCTTGGCCTGCGCAGCCGCAGCCATTTGTGCCTTGGCCGAATCGGTCAGGCCGGCGAGGGCGGCTTCGTCGGTAACGTGCTTGGTCCAGGCTTGAGTCGCGTCGAGCAGTTGGTTGGAGAAGCGGCTGCCCAGTTCGGAGAGCTTGCTTTGTACTTCGGCGTAACGCTTCTGCTCGGCTTCTGGCAGGTCGATACCCGACAGGCGGAAGTCACGCAGGGAGTGTTCCAGGATAGTTTTCTGCGCGACGTCGAAACCGGCGGCTTCAGGGCTGTTGGCCAAGGCTTCGAAGGCCTCGAACAGTTCGCGGTTCTGGCCCAGCTCGGTGGAGTAGGCGCTGAGCGCTGGCAGGCAGGACTCGTAGGCTTCGCGCAATTCGGGGCTGTTGCACACGGCGTTCAGGTGACTGACCGGGCTCCAGGCAGCGCCGAGGCGATCGTTGAGTTCGTCCATCGCCAGCACCAGGCCGGCCCAGGTCGGTTGTTTGCCCTGGGTTTTGAGGATCTCGATAATCGCGGCGCGGTTGTCAGCCAGGATCTGTTCAATGGCCGGTTGCACGTGTTCGGCCCGGATCGCCGAGAACGGCGGCAGGTCGTAGGACTGCAAAAGAGGGTTGTTCACGCTCACGTTTGGCACCTTGGCTGGAAGAAACATGCGGCCATCTTAATTACAATCGACGCTCACCGCAGCTATCGGCAACAGAGAGAAACCCTATCGTGACCCTTCGCAAGTATCAGAACCACACGCCGCTGCTGGGCAAAGGCGCTTTTGTCGACAGTTCGGCGGTGGTGATCGGCGACGTCGAAATCGGCGATGACAGCTCCGTTTGGCCGCTGACGGTGATCCGCGGCGACATGCACCGCATCCGCATCGGTGCGCGCACCAGCGTGCAGGACGGCTGTGTGCTGCACATCACCCACGCCGGGCCGTTCAACCCCGATGGCTTTCCGTTGCTGATCGGCGACGACGTGACCATCGCGCACAAAGTCATGCTTCATGGATGCAGCGTGGGCAACCGCGTATTGATCGGCATGGGCAGCATCGTCATGGACGGTGCGGTGGTCGCGGATGATGTGATCATCGGCGCCGGTAGCCTGGTGCCACCGGGCAAGCGCCTGGACAGTGGTTTTCTGTATGTGGGGAGTCCGGTGAAACAGATCCGCCCGCTGACGGACAAGGAAAAAGCCTTTTTCAGCTACAGCGCGGCGAATTACGTGAAGCTCAAGGACCTGCATCTGGCTGAAGGCTACGATCAGCTCTGACCCCGCGCCCTTATTCAGGATTCAACATGCATTACCAAACCGTTTTGTTCGACCTCGATGGCACCCTGACCGACCCGCGCGAGGGCATCACCCGTTCGATCCAGTTCGCCCTGAGCAAACTCGGTATCGAAGAACCCGACCTGACCAAGCTTGAACACTTCATCGGCCCGCCGTTGTTGCAGGCGTTCATGCAGTTCTACGACTTCGACGAGCCCAAGGCGTGGGAGGCGGTGAATTTCTACCGCGAGCGCTTCAAGGTCACCGGTCTGTACGAAAACCGCGTGTTCGATGGTGTCACGCCGCTGCTCGAAACCCTCGGCGGGCAAGGGCGCCAGCTGTACATCGCGACCTCCAAGCCGTGGATCTTCGCCCGGGAAATCGCCCGGCACTTCGATTTCGCCAAACACTTCAAGGTGATTTACGGCAGCGAGCTGGATGGCACGCGGACCAACAAAGTCGAGTTGATCGCCCACCTGATGGCGGAAGAAGGCCTGGACCCGGCCAACACCTTGATGATCGGCGACCGCAAACACGACCTGATCGGCGCACGCAGCAATGGGCTGGATGCGGCAGCGGTTGGGTATGGTTTCGGCAGCCGCGAGGAATTGAGTGCTGAAGCGCCGACCTATCATTTTGAAACGCTGGATGAGATGCATCAGGCGTTTTTGCAGCGCTGATAAGTACGCCTTCGCGGGCAAGCCTCGCTCCTACGGATCTTCATCAGTGCTGTAGGAGCGAGGCTTGCCCGCGAAGGCGTCCGCCGATACACATCCGGATCAACTGTTCTCACTCAAAACCCTTCTTGTCGTTCTAGCCTGAAGAGGCGGGCCACGATCAAGGAGGATCATCATTGCCGGAGTTAAAACACGCTCACCGATTGCGCACAGGACGATATTCGGAGTCCGGACAGATTTACCTACTGACAGCGGTGCTTTTGAATCGAGAACCGTTGTTCCGCGACTTCTACAATGGGCGTTTGGTGGTTGATGCTTTTCGAACGGCAGAGCGAGAAGAGTTTGCGACGTCGCTAGCCTGGGTCGTCATGCCCGATCATTTCCATTGGTTGATCGAGCTAAAAAATACTCAGCTACCCAAGTTGATGGCTCGGACCAAATCACGCATTGCAGTGACGCTTAATCGTTCAGTTGGCCGTCAAGGTCCGGCTTGGCAACACGGCTATCATGATCGCGCCATTCGAAAGGAAGAGGACTTGCAGGCGGTTGCTCGCTACATCGTCGCTAACCCGTTGCGTGCGGGTTTGGTTGAGAAGGTAGGGAATTATCCACTGTGGGATGCAATCTGGTTGTGACCTTTAAGGGCGCCTTCGCGGGCAAGCCTCGCTCCTACGGATGTTCATCAGTCCTGTAGGAGCGAGGCTTGCCCGCGAAGAGGCCTATTCAGCCACCGGAAATTTTTGATTCCGCCAACGTCTTTAATGCCGCCTTGCGCTCAGTAACCTCCAAAGCGCCAAGCTTCTCCACCGCCGCATAAAACTTCACCCAATCCCCACCCGATTGCCGGAACAACGCCGCAAACGCCGGCACCCACTGATCGTACAAACCAAACGGCAACAACCGCGCATTGTTCATCGGCGCATTGATCCACGCGTCATAGCGTTTATCTCCAGCCCACTGGCTGTCGCGTATCTGCCGGTATTCGGCTCGTAGCCGCTCGAACTCAGCGGCTTTTTGTTGCCTCATCTGCTCGGTTGGCAGCGGCAGGGCGTAGAGTTTTTCCAGTCGCGAGCGCGTATCCAGAACCAGCTGAATGAACTGATCCCGCCGCTGCGCCTGGGCGCCGTTGTCCGGCGCCAACCCGCGATGGGCGCGCCACTGCCGAGTGCCTTCCTGTTCAACGAACGTGGCGAAAGACTCGTTGAACTCCGTGTCGTCCTTCACATAAAAGCGCTGATGCGCCAGTTCATGGAAGATCAGCGTTGCCAACCGTTCATCGCCCCAACCCATCATCGAACTGATAATCGGATCGTTGAACCAGCCGAGCGTCGAATAGGCCTCGACGCCGCCGATCGACACGTCCATACCTTGCAGTCGCAGCAACGCCGCCTCACCACGGGCCGCGCTCTGGTTGTAATAGCCGCGGTAGGCGACGCAACCGGCGACGGGAAAGCAGTGGTTTTGCGGCGTAAGGGAAAATTCCGGCGTGGCGAACACGTTCCAGACTACGAACGGTCGGCCAATGTCGGCGTACAAACGGTAGCTCTGGTTATCCGGCAGATGCAGCTGCTGGCTGGCAAACGCCCGGGCCTTTTGCGACTGGGCCAGATGCGCACGCAGCTTTTGATCGCGGATGGGGTCGGCAATCACGTCGGAAACCGGCTCCCGAGCCCGCAGCAATTTCAGCTGGCCACTGGCCAATTGGCTGTAATAGCTGACGCTGGCGCAACCGTTGAGCAACAAAAACAACACACCCGGAAACAAAACACGCAAAACGCGATCAAGTAACCCAAGGCTTGGAAGCGGCCTGATCAAAATAAAATCATCCCTGGAGAGTCTTCCCGCAAGACTATCCCGCCTGACTGGAGCTCCGCTATGCGCAAGATGATGCTGACGGGAGGCCTGTTGTTGCTGACAGGCTGTGCAGGATTCGGATTACCCCACCATGATCCGTCTCAAGCGTGGATCGATCTCGATACACCGCAGGAAGACACCGCACTGCAAGCGCTGGAAGTCGATGACAAGGCCTCCACCGACAAGCGCTACTTCGAGGTCCAGCCCGGCAGTCATGAATTGACGGTGCGTTATCTGTTCCCGGTCGATCCGAGCAACATCGGGCCGGACGCCGAGCCGCTATGGCGCGATTGCCAACTGAATGTGAAATTCAACAATTTCAACGCGGGTGAGAAATATCAGCTGCAAGCAGGGAATATCGGTTTTCGGCCGTGGGCCAAGCTCTATGACCAACAACGAAAAGTGATAGGCCAAGGCACTCCGGCAGGCTGTCAACGGACCTGATCGGCGTTATGCTGAATGTCCAATCCTCGGGACATTCGTCATGCGCAGGTTATTGCTATTGCTCGCGGCAAGCGCCTTTGCCGGTTGCCAGAGCCCGTTACCGGCGGTCGATCCACAGATGGCCTGGGTCGAGTTTTCTACGCCATTCCCGAACGATAAGTTGCTGATGGCGGAACGACTGGACAAGCAGCGACTGCGCGATGGGCGTTTCTTCCAGGTGACGCCCGGCAGCCATGAGCTGGTCGTTCGATTCGACTTTGAAGTGCCCGGTGGCGGGGGCTTTGGTGTGATGAGCGGTCCCACGGAACGGTTGTGCTACCTGACCATCAACTACGATCATTTCGAAGCAGGCCAGCGTTATGTGCTGGAAGGCCGTTCGATAGCGTTCACTCCCGGCGCTCGTTTGTACAACGCCAAGCGGGAAATCGTCGCTGAAGACCGAGAGTCCTATTGCCTCATGTGAGGCGGATCAACTGTCGTTCTTCTGGTAAATGATGGCTTTGGTGCCGTTGTCGCAAGTGCCGACGACCATCGCGGCGTCATGCTGGGCGGCCTCTTCCTTCGACACGATTTCCAGCGTGTAGGAGGGCACGGCATTCGCCTGAATCTTCACTTCGATCTCATTCTTGAGTTCTTCGCAATCCTTGGGCGCACCGAGTGCCGAAGTGGCCAGCACACTGCAGATAATCGCCAGGGCAAAACGTTTCATGGTTGAAGCTCCTTTGAGGCAGCACGCAGGTTGATGCGTTTTCACTGCTGTCATTTATTCGACCACAGGGACGCCAGCCGGGTTTTGTTTCAGCGCAAAAAAATCGCAGCCTGTCGAAGGCTGCGATTTTTTTTGCCCGATAAGACGGGTCTAGAGCAGCGTCGCATCCAGGCTGATTTTCGCATTCAGCACTTTGGACACCGGGCAGCCTTCTTTGGCTTTATTGCTCAGTTCCTCGAACTGCGCCTGGGTCGCCCCAGGGATTTTCGCCTTCAGGATCAACTTCACCGCAGTGATCGCAAACCCTCCGTCGACCTGGTCCAGCGTGACTTCGGCATTCGTATCGATGCTGTCAGCCTTGAGACCGGCGTCGCCGAGAATCATCGAAAAAGCCATGGAGAAACAACCGGCGTGGGCCGCGCCGATCAGCTCTTCCGGATTGGTGCCTTTACCGCCTTCGAAACGTGCCTTGAAGCCGTAGGGCGCTTCTCTGAGAACACCGGTTTCGGTGGAAATCGAGCCGATGCCGGTTTTCAGGTCACCTTCCCAATGCGCCGATGCTTTCTTGGTAATAGCCATGTCTGCCTCCTCAAGATCCGGCGCGAAGCGTCGCGCCTTCGTGGTTTTCGGTTGCCAGGGTTCTGAGGATAGACGGCGGTGCAAAGTTCACCTGAATTCATTAGTCCTACCGTTTTCGTAGGTTTTTTTGTCTCGGCTATTGAAACTCGGGTATATGCCCTCATTGCATGAAGCACGCTTATGGATTCGGCAGGTTTTCGTTTGCAAGAAAAAACCTGCGACCTCAACTGGAGAAGCAGGTTTATGAAACGACTGTCCGATATCAAGTTCTCGACCCTTGATCTGGTGCCCGTGCGCGAGAACGGCAGCGCGGCCCAGTCGCTGCGCAATTCCCTGGACCTGGCGCAGCACGTCGAAAAATTTGGCTACAACCGCTTCTGGGTGGCCGAACACCACAACATGGACGGCATCGCCAGCTCCGCGACCTCGGTGTTGCTGGGCTATCTGGCCGGCGGCACGTCGACCATTCGGGTCGGTTCAGGTGGCGTGATGTTGCCCAACCACGCGCCATTGGTGATTGCCGAGCAGTTCGGCACCCTCGAAAGCCTGTATCCGGGCCGGATCGACCTGGGCCTGGGCCGCGCACCCGGTTCCGATCAGATGACTGCACGCGCCTTGCGTCGTGAGCGTTCCGGCAGTGCCGATGATTTCCCTGAAGATGTGGCGGAGCTGGTGCGCTACCTCGGTCCACGCACGCCAGACCAGCGAATCATCGCCATGCCGGGCACCGGCACCAACGTCCCGGTCTGGTTGTTGGGGTCGAGCCTGTTCAGTGCACAACTGGCAGGTGAGCGCGGTTTGCCCTACGCGTTCGCTTCCCATTTCGCACCGCGCTTCATGCATGAGGCGATTCGCGTCTATCGCAATCACTTCAAGCCTTCAGCGGTATTGGACAAGCCCTACGTGATGCTTGGCGTTCCGCTGGTAGCGGCTGACACCGACGAGCAGGCCGAGTATCTGGCGACATCGGTTTACCAGCGCATCCTCGCGTTGATGCGTGGGCAAAGCCTGGTCCAGCGTCCGCCGGTGAAAACCATGGATGGCCTGTGGCTGCCCCATGAGAAAGACGCGGTGCATGATTTCCTGGGACTGGCGATGGTGGGCAGCCCGCAGAAAATCCGCGCCAAGCTGGACGTATTGATCGAGCAGACCCAGGCAGACGAGCTGATTTTTACCTGCGACCTGTATGAACATGCCGATCGCGTGCATTCCTATGAGCTGCTGGCGCAAGTCATGAAGGGCTGACGCTTAAACAGCGCGCATAAAAAAGCCGACGCCATTGCGTCGGCTTTTTCGTTTAACGATGGAATCGGCCTAGCGTTTGTAGACGATTTCCTTGGTGCCTTTCTCACAGGTGCCGACGACTTTTCCGCCAGCAGCGGTGCCCTTATCAACGATTTCCAGTGAGTAGCCAGAAACGCCTTTGGCATCCAGCTTCGCTGCGATTTCGGCTTTCAGCTCTTCGCATGCCTTGCCGTCAGCAAACGCCGCGCCCGCAAGGCTCAACAAACCTACCGCCAACATAAACTTCTTCATCGGTCGCATTCCCTGGTCGGATCAAAGGGAGCATCCAGCCATCAGCCGGATGCACTCATGTAGCGCTTTGCCATTCCCTATGGCACTCGGCCAGCGCGCAAGTTCAGAAGACTAGCTCAATCTTAGCTGCTGGCAATCCGGAACCCGACCTTGAGCGTCACCTGGAAGTGCGCTGCCTTGCCGTCCTTGATGTGCCCGCGGGTTTCGGTCACTTCGAACCATTCCATGTACTTGAGACTTTTACTGGCTTCGGCCAGCGCGTTGTTGATGGCGTCTTCAATGCTGCTGGTGGATGAGCCGACAAGTTCGACTTTCTTGTAAGTGTGATGGTCAGTCATGGGCGTTCTCCTCAGGGTGTGAAATACAGCCTAGCAGTGATTTTTCGTATTACTTCTGCCGGCCTTCAAGAGGCAGAAGTTCAGATTTACTGCACTTTCTTGAACCTCTGAAGTCCCAACCAACACACGCCACTCATCATCAATGCAGGAGAGCCACCATGGCCAATACCTCTTTACGTAAAGCCTCATTGCAAAGCATGGAAGCCGAGATCGAGAGTCTGTTGAAGTCTTTGGAGAACCTGAAGGACGACGCCTCGGACGAGTCGCGTAAAACCCTCAAGGCGTTGAAAGCCAACGCGGAGAGCGCCCTCAAGCATTCGCGACATTTGCTCAGCGATGCGTACGAAGAAGTCAAAGTCAAAACCCGTGAAACCGGGATCGCCACTCGGGACTACGCCCAGGAACACCCTTGGACTACAGCCGGTGTCGCGGTGGGCGCACTGGGTCTGCTTGCGGCTTACTTGCTGTGCAAACGCGGTGACTAATCTGTTTGGCGCAGTTCGTTTTTGAGCCACTGCGCCAGTTGCCGAGCGCGCCCGTCCGCGGCGCGTTTGGGTAGCCACAACGCCAGTTGCGCCGGGGTTTCGCTGAAACCCCACGGCGCAACCAGGCGCCCTGCCTTCAAGTCCTCGGCGACTAAAGGTTCAGGGGCAATCGCGACACCGAGACCGGCCACTGCTGCCTCCAACAAATAATACAAATGCTCGAAGCCCTGCCCGTACTTCAACGCTTTGGCGTCGAGGCCGCTTTGCTGCGCCCAGCTTGGCCAGGCCTGCGGACGGGAAGTGGTGTGCAGCAACGGCTGCTTCAACAGCGCGCTTGCTGGCGCCTGTTGAAGCAGTTCGTAATCGGCGAAGCGTGGGCTCATGACCGGGCCGATGCGTTCGCTGGCCAATTCGTAAACCTGCATGTCCGCAGGCCATGGCGGCTCGGCGAACACCAGCAAGGCGTCCAGCCCCGGACGACGGGGATCGAGATCGCCTTCTCCGGCGGACAAGTGCAAGCGCAGGTCCGGTAGGTCAGCATTCAACCGCCCCAGTCGCGGAATAAACCAGCGCGCCAGTAGGCTGCCTGAACAGCCGAGCACGAACGGCGCGTCGGCGGTGCTTTGGGTCAGCTCGGCGCAGACGGTGCGCAAGCGCTCAAAGGCTTCAGCGCTGGCATCGCGTAATCGTACGCCGGCATCTGTGAGTTTAAGGCCGCGACCCTCCTTGATGAACAGACTCACCCCGAGATGCTCTTCGAGCACTTTCAATTGCCGGCTGACGGCACCATGGGTGACGTGCAGCTGTTCGGCGGCCTGGCTGACGCTGTTCAGGCGGGCAGTGGCTTCGAAGGCGCGAAGCGCGTTCAGCGGGGGAAGGTCGTGGCTCATGGGATCTGTGAGTTTTCCTGACAGGTTGCGGCGATCTTATCGGTTTTCAGCCTGAGGCGTCAGGGGTAGAGTTAAGCCCACTCTCTTTTCAAAAGCTTCATCTCACCCATTCAACCGGAGCGACCCATGACCCAGACTAATCTGCGCAACGGCCCCGACGCCAACGGCCTGTTTGGCTCGTTCGGCGGCCGCTACGTCGCCGAAACCCTGATGCCGTTGATCCTCGATCTGGCCCGCGAGTACGAAGCGGCCAAGGAAGATCCGGCATTCAAAGAAGAATTGGCCTACTTCCAGCGCGACTATGTCGGACGTCCAAGCCCACTCTATTTCGCTGAACGCCTGACCGAGTTCTGTGGCGGCGCGAAGATTTATCTCAAGCGTGAAGAGCTGAACCACACCGGCGCGCACAAGATCAACAACTGCATCGGCCAGATCCTGCTGGCGCGGCGCATGGGCAAGAAACGCATCATCGCCGAGACCGGCGCGGGCATGCACGGCGTGGCGACGGCCACCGTGGCCGCGCGTTTTGGCCTCGACTGCGTGATCTACATGGGCACCACCGACATCGAGCGTCAGCAAGCCAACGTGTTCCGCATGAAACTGCTGGGCGCCGAGGTGATCCCGGTCGTGGCCGGCACCGGCACTCTGAAAGACGCGATGAACGAAGCGCTGCGTGACTGGGTGACCAACGTCGACAGCACCTTCTACCTGATCGGCACCGTGGCCGGTCCGCACCCTTACCCTGCGATGGTTCGCGACTTCCAGGCCGTCATCGGCAAGGAAACCCGTGACCAACTGCAAGCCCAGGAAGGTCGTCTGCCAGACAGCCTGGTCGCATGCATCGGCGGTGGCTCCAACGCCATGGGCCTGTTCCACCCGTTCCTCGACGACAAGAGCGTCGAAATCATTGGTGTCGAAGCGGCCGGTTACGGCATCGAGACCGGCAAGCACGCGGCCAGCCTGAATGGCGGCGTACCGGGCGTGTTGCACGGCAACCGGACCTTCCTGCTGCAGGATGACGACGGCCAGATCATCGACGCCCACTCGATCTCCGCCGGCCTCGACTATCCAGGCATCGGCCCTGAACACGCCTGGTTGCATGACATCGGTCGCGTTCAATACACCTCGGTGACCGACGACGAAGCCCTCGACGCGTTCCACAAGTGCTGCCGTCTGGAAGGGATTATTCCTGCACTGGAAAGCGCCCATGCCCTGGCCGAAGTGTTCAAACGCGCACCGACCCTGCCGAAAGATCACCTGATGGTGGTCAACCTGTCCGGTCGCGGGGACAAAGACATGCAAACCGTGATGCACCACATGGAAAACTCTCAACAAGTGCAGTCCCAGCAGGAGAAACACTGATGAGCCGCCTGCAAACGCGTTTTGCCGAACTCAAGGAACAAAACCGCGCCGCCCTGGTGACCTTCGTCACCGCCGGCGACCCGAGCTATGACACTTCCCTGGCGATCCTCAAAGGTTTGCCTGGTGCCGGCGCCGACGTGATCGAGTTGGGCATGCCTTTCACCGACCCAATGGCTGATGGCCCGGCGATCCAGCTGGCCAACATCCGCGCCTTGGGCGCCAAACAGAACCTGGCGAAAACCCTGCAAATGGTTCGCGAGTTCCGCGAAGGCAACAGCGATACGCCGCTGGTGCTGATGGGTTACTTCAACCCGATCCACATGTACGGCGTACCGCGCTTCATCGCCGATGCCAAAGAGGCCGGCGTGGATGGCCTGATCGTTGTCGACCTGCCGCCCGAGCACAACGGCGAACTGTGCGACCCGGCCCAGGCTGCCGGTCTGGACTTCATCCGCCTGACTACCCCGACGACCGATGATGTGCGTTTGCCGACGGTCTTGAACGGTAGCTCCGGTTTCGTTTACTACGTGTCTGTGGCCGGTGTGACCGGTGCCGGCGCGGCGACGCTGGAGCACGTTGAAGAAGCGGTGGCCCGTCTGCGCCGCCACACTGATCTGCCGATCAGCATCGGTTTCGGTATTCGTACACCGGAGCAAGCAGCGTCCATCGCACGTCTGGCCGACGGTGTGGTGGTGGGTTCGGCGTTGATCGATCACATCGCCAATGCCTCGACGCCGGATCAGGCGGTGGATGGCGTGTTGAGTCTTTGCGCGGCATTGGCCGATGGCGTGCGTCAGGCCCGCGTCAGCTGAAGGTAAAGTTCCTGATACAGAGGAATTAGAGCCTCGCGGTACAGACTAAACAGCAAGACCGAGGGCTTCAGGACTACGTTCTGAAGCCCTTTTTGCTGTGTGTGCCGTGAGGAAAGACCCGATGAAAATGCCGAAACGTCTGATTGCCAGCCTGGGTGTGCTGATGCTCAGTGCCACCCCGTTGCTGCACGCCAGCGCCGATCAGCGCGACGATCACGACCGCGGCGGTCAGCAACAGGGCCATTACGATAACCATGGCGATGACCATCGCGGCCCGCAGGACAACCATCGCGGTGGCCCTCCGCCACGGGACTTTGGTCCGGTGCGCCAGACGATTCATGACAATCATGGCTACTTCGTACGGGGTGCGCCGCCACCTCCAGGCATTCATCTGGAGCGTGGTCGGCCATTGCCGCACGGTTATTACGGCGAACGCCTGGACAACCGCGCGCTGAGTCGGCTGCCGTATTACCAGGGTTACGAATGGCGCCGCGCGGGGGGCGACATTGTGCTGATCGCCGTGGGTACCGGGATCGTCTATGAAATTCTGGAAGGGGTGCTCTGACGTGATGAAACTGTAGGAGCGAGCCTGCTCGCGATGGTCGTTAACGATAACGCGTGTTTCCCGACGGAACCCGGCGCTTTCAAGTCCATCGCGAGCAGGCTCGCTCCTACAGTGGGCAGCAATTACTACGGCAACTCCAACCCTCCCGCCGCTTTGTGCAATTTACGCAAATGCTCGCCAACCTGCTTCAGGTTGGCTTCGTTGGCAGCCATCTCCGCCGCACGACTCGGGTCGAGCAGCGCTCTCACTTCCTTGTCCAGGTCGCCGGTCAGCGCCTGGAGCTGCTTTTGCCTCAGGCTGCTTTCCGACTCCAGGCGTTGCCACTCGCTGGGTTGCGGCAAGCCATAACCGCCGGTACCGAGCAGCTCCGCCGGACGACTGAGGAAGCCGCTGTTGGCGAGAATCTGCTTCAACGTCGCATTGGCCTTGTCCATACCGCCGTTCTGCAATTCCCGGGCACCGAGATAGCGTTGCTTCACTTCGTCCTGGGCCAGCACCAGTTGTTGTCGGAAAGCGGCCTGTTCCAGTAGCAGCAAAGCCGCGCTGGTGCGCAGGTCAGCCTGATCAATCCATTGACGACGCTCTTCAGCCTTTAAGGCCAGCCAGTCTTCGACCTTGTCCTGTTTGATCGGCAGGTGCTTTTTCAGCACCTCGAACATCGCTTGATAGCGATCGCGGAAAGAGTCGAAGCGATAGCCCAGACGCAGCGCTTCGCGAGGATCGTCCAGCACGCTGGTATCCGCCAGGCCGCGACCCTTGAGCACTTCCAGCAAGCCGTTGGGCATGATGTTGTCCAGCCCGACCAGCTTTGCGTTGTTGGTGCCGCTGCGCAGCAACTTCAGGCCTTCTACCGCGCAGTTGTTGGACAGGAAGAAGTAATTGCCGTCGTAGCTCCAGTGCATCTCGGCGGCGTGTTCCACCACGTCTTCGATCTCGTTGCGCGACAGGTTCAGCGGCACCGAGGCGAGGCTGCGCAATTCGGTCTTGGTGTACTCATCGATGACCTGGGCCAGCGGCAGGACGAACAGGCGCGACGGGTATTTGCCGACCAATCCATCCCAGCTCGACAGCTGTACATCACCGACGAAGGCGCGGTAGGACAACACCAGGTGTTGATCCAGATCCAGCCGGCAATCCGGCCCTCGTGGCCGGCCGGGAGCACAGATCACCAGGCGCAACATGCTGTGGCCCCAGCGGCTGACCCAGTTCTGGTTGGCTTCGGCCAACAGATAATCCACGGCATACACCCGCTCCGGATCGACCTGGCCCAGAGGTTGTTTGGCGAAGTCGTTACCGGCATTGAGGAAGGCGAACGATTTGCCGCAGGTGTCTTTGGCGGCGGGAGCCCAGCCGAAATGTTCTTTGTAGTAGCGGTAGAGCGCAGGGCGGCGACAGGCGTAGCTCGGGTCGAGGAGGAAGTACTCCATGTTCACCGCGACGAACTCTTTGGGACTGCTGGTCTCGTAGATGTCCGGGCTGCGGGCGATCTGGCGGTTGTACTGTTCGCGCTCGCCGCGACGGCCCACGTATTGCGGCCAGCCTGCGAGGTCGAGCAGGCGCGGGTCATCGCTGAGGGTAAAGCGTCGGTCGGACTGGCCACGGCATTCATCCGGGATACCGATCAGGCCGGAGCTGTTGGTGCGCCGGGTGCAGCGCTGGATCAGCGTGCGTTCGGCGGCTGGCCAAAAACGCGAGCGGTCATAGATGTGGGTGAGTTCGTGCAGCACCGTGGCCAGCATTTCCCTGCGCACGGTGCCGTGGGGGCGATAAGTCTTCTTGGTCGCGGCGCTGCCGTCGGTGAGGCTGGCGAGCAGGTTGCGGTTCAGGTCGAGTTCGGACACCAGCGACGCCTGGCCGTAGGCATTGCTCGGCATGTCATCGGTCCAGCCAACGTCGATGCGCCGGTCGAGTTGCTCGATGAACCGTGGCGGCAACGCCTGCATGGCTTCATCAAGCAGCGCCTGGCTGGCCTGCTGTTGCGCGGGACTCAGGCCTTCGGTCTTGAGCTGTAATTGCAGTCCGGCCTGAGCCGTGTTGCCGAGCAGCAACATGGCCCCCATCAGAAGCCAGGCATTTAGCGACCTCACAGTGCGAGGATGGCTTCGGCGATGACCTGATCACTGGCGTCCCGAGCTTCCGGCACGCGGGTGCGCAATAGGTTGAGCGCTGCTTCCAGGTGCGCGCCTCGGATATCGCCATCACTGGCGACGAAACTGGCGGCATCGTCATGGGCTTCTCGAACGATTTTCGCGTCACGGATGGACGTCGTGGTATCGGAAGTGAAATCAAGGGTCCGGCGAGTGGCGTTGATGAGGATGTTGCTGGTGGCAACCAGGGTGTGCGCCTGGGTTACATCGGCCAACAGCAGCAGGCCAAGGGTGGCGACAATCAGCGGGCTACGCATGGAACGACTCCGGAGGAACGAGGATAACTATTGGACGAGAATAGCGTGTGCCAGTTCAAGGTCGCTTGCATGAAGTTTTGGCTGGGTCTGGCGCAGGTAAATCAGGGCCGACTCCAGTTGTGCGCCTCGCAGTTGGCCGTCACTGGCGATAAATGAAGCGGCGTCATCCCTGGCGGCGAACAGAAGCTTACGGTCGAAGGGTGCGGAGGTCACCATGCTTGTGGCGTAGCCCGTAGCTACGACGCCTTGCGTCGTCAGGTCGAAGGCATGGGCCTGGCTTGCCCAACTGGCCGCCATGAGAACCGGAGTGATCAACAGACAGGTAAGAAAACGCATGAGACTCGACAGTTGAAAGCGAGTCCCAAGGCTAGCGCAACGCCCGGTTTAGAGCCAGCGCCGAAACATCGGGACACGTCGGGCGTGTCCCGGATATGGATGACGCCTGGTTAGATCGTCAGGATGGCCTGAGCCAGTTGTGCGTCAGTCGCGTTCAGTTGAGGAGCCTGGTGGCGAATGTGGTCGAGTGCACTTTCCAGTTTCACGCCACGAATGGCGCCTTCGCTGGCGACGAAGCTGGCGGCGTCGTCACGGGCCGCGCGTACGATCTTGTCATCGCGAAAGGACGAGGTGACATCGGAAGTGGCATCGGACGTAGCCTTGAGTGCACCGACGACGGCATCGGTGGTCACGATGAAGCTGGTGGCATGGGAATTGGCAGCCACGGCAAGCAGGGCTGCAGCGCTGAGCAGACGAAGACGGGACATGGTGTAACTCCTTTTGGTAAACCGATTGAGAGGTGGCGCGGTGTCTGTTGAGTCAGACGCCTGTCGCGCAGTCATCGCCACGTTCTGGCTTGATATTAGGCCTGTAGGTGTCGATTCGCACAGTCCCGTCTGTTCAGGCGGACATCAGCGCCAGAACGGCTTATCCAATTCTTTGACACGATCTGAATGACTGATACCCAGGTCAGACAGCTGCCTGCCGTCGAGTTGCGCCAGTAAACGCCGGGTTCTGGCCCTTTCGAGGCTGTTGGCGAGGCCTCTGAACACTCTTCCAAGCCAGGTAAACCGAGGCTTGGATTGCGAAGTGGTCGCGGGGAGATCCAGTGGATGATCCATGGTGCAGTCCTTTTGCTGGCAGGTCGGGATTTCATGATGATCCCGCCCGGTTCGCCAAGACAGACACACACGCTTGAAATTGTACTGGTTCAGTTTTGAATAAAATCAAACTGTACCTGTAGTTGAGTGTACTTATTGTTTTGAGGATTTCATCACCCCAAAACGACAAAACCCGTCGTGGTTTCCCACGACGGGTCTTGTTTGTTCAATTCGGGTGCTGGCGGTTGACCTTAAAGATCAGAGCCAGCGACGCTAACTTAGCGCCAGAACGGCTTGCTCAGCTCTTCGTAGCGTTGTGCTTCGCTAATCCCGGCGTCAGCCAGCAGACGCGAATCCAGGCGAGCCAGTTGGTGGCGGCTGGAGATGCGGCGCTGCCACAGCATCAGGTTGGCGATAACGCGCAGAGGCATGGAAGCCTGGGTTTTTGCAGCGGTGTCTTCGAAGAACAGATCGGAACTGAGTGTACGTTCCATGGTTTTCATCCTTCCGCTTGTGGCGGGATTAGGTAGTGGTTTAACTGATGCCAATGATCCTCTCGTTTGGCCAGTCTCTCTAGATACAGTTCACCTGTATTGTGAGGGACCAGTTAACTGTTAAAGGGTGGTGTACTGGTCTAAATTGAGGCAACTGTACCTATCAGCACTGTTATGGTGCGTTTTTGGTGATTCAGGTCGAAAAGGTAGGGCGTTACGGTAGGAAATGACCAGTACAGCAGTACAGTTTTAAACACATTTCTGCCTGGCAATAGTCCGCTGTCGAAACTGTGTTTGCGACAGCGGCTATCTGTATCAATTACACCGTCAGCATTCGACCGGTTTCTTCCAGGTTGATGTGCCAGCTCAGGGCGTCACGCAGGATATGTGGCGTGTGCCCGCCGATGGCGCAAGCGGCGGTGAAGTAGTCATCCAGCGCCTGGCGATAGTCCGGGTGTACGCAGTTATCGATGATGACGCGAGCCCGCTCCCGCGGTGCCAGCCCGCGCAAGTCCGCCAGGCCGACCTCGGTCACGAGGATGTCGACGTCATGTTCCGTGTGATCGACGTGGCTGACCATCGGCACCACGCTGGAGATCGCGCCGCCCTTGGCAATCGACTTGGTGACGAAGATCGCCAGGTGCGCGTTGCGCGCGAAGTCGCCCGAGCCACCGATGCCGTTCATCATTCGCGTGCCGCAGACGTGGGTAGAGTTGACGTTGCCGTACAGGTCGAACTCCAGCGCAGTGTTGATGCCGATGATCCCAAGGCGGCGCACCACTTCCGGGTGGTTGGAGATTTCCTGCGGACGCAGGACCAGTTTGTCCTTGTAACGCTCCAGGTTGCCGAACACATCAGCGTTGCGGCGGCTCGACAAGGTGATCGAACTACCAGACGCAAAGCTCAGCTTGCCGGCGTCGATCAGGTCGAAGGTCGAGTCCTGCAACACCTCGGAATACATGGTCAGGTCTTCGAACGGAGAATCGATCAGTCCGCACATCACCGAGTTGGCAATGGTGCCGATGCCGGCCTGCAATGGGCCGAGCTTGTTAGTCATGCGCCCAGCCGCCACTTCCTGCTTGAAGAAGTCGATCAGGTGGTCGGCAATGGCCTGGGTATCAACGTCTGGTGGCAGCACCGTCGACGGCGAGTCGGACTGATTGGTGACGACGATCGCGACGATCTTTTCAGGCGGGATCGGAATGGCGGTGCTGCCAATGCGATCGTCGACCTTCACCAGCGGAATCGGCGTGCGGGTCGGGCGATACGTCGGGATATAGATGTCGTGCAAACCCTCGAGGTTCGGGTTATGCGCCAGGTTGATCTCGACGATCACCTGTTTGGCGAAAATCGCGAAGCTGGCCGAGTTGCCCACCGAAGTGGTCGGCACGATGTGGCCTTGCTCAGTGATCGCCACGGCCTCGATGACGGCGATGTCCGGCAGTTTCAGCTGCTGGTTGCGCAGCGACTCCACGGTTTCTGAAAGATGCTGGTCAATAAACATCACTTCGCCGGCGTTGATCGCCTTGCGCAATGTGCTGTCGACCTGGAACGGCATGCGTCGCGACAGGACGCCGGCTTCGGTGAGCTGTTTATCAAGGTCGTTGCCCAGGCTGGCGCCGGTCATCAGCGTGATTTTCAGCGGGGTGACTTTGGCGCGTTCGGCCAATGCATGAGGCACGGCTTTGGCTTCGCCGGCGCGCGTGAAACCACTCATGCCGACGGTCATGCCGTCCTCAATCAGAGCGGCAGCGTCAGCGGCGCTCATCACCTTATCCAACAACGAAGGCAAGCGAATACGATCACGGTACATGGATTGTTATCTCGGGCAACGGAAGCAAGGTGTGCAGTCTAGTGATTTCAAAAAAAATCCTCCCGCTACCATGGTCGAATGCAGACCCCTGATTTAGAGCCTTTGGTCGGGTTTCACGGGGAATAAAAAAACCCCAGCCTACTAAAGGCTGAGGTTTTGGGTATTGCGCTGGAGCAGTTTTTACTCGACGGCTTTGACCATGTCTTCGATGACTTTCTTGGCGTCGCCGAAGACCATCATGGTTTTGTCGAGGTAGAACAGTTCGTTGTCCAGGCCGGCATAACCGCTGGCCATCGAACGTTTGTTGACGATGATCGTCTTGGCCTTGAACGCTTCGAGAATCGGCATCCCGGCAATCGGCGATTTCGGATCGTTCTTCGCCGCCGGGTTGACCACGTCGTTGGCGCCGAGCACCAGCACCACGTCGGCCTGACCGAACTCGGAGTTGATGTCTTCCATCTCGAACACCTGGTCGTAAGGCACTTCAGCCTCGGCCAGCAGTACGTTCATGTGACCAGGCATACGACCCGCCACCGGGTGGATCGCGTATTTCACGGTCACGCCACGATGGCTCAGCTTCTCGGTCAGCTCTTTCAGCGCGTGCTGCGCCCGTGCTACCGCCAGGCCGTAGCCTGGAACGATGATCACGGTATCGGCGTTGGTCAGCAGGAAGGTCGCGTCGTCGGCCGAACCGGATTTCACCGGGCGGGCTTCCTTGGCGCCAGCCGGGCCGGCATCGGCCGTATTGCCGAAACCACCGAGCAGCACATTAAAGAAGGAACGGTTCATCGCCTTGCACATGATGTACGAGAGGATCGCACCGGACGAACCTACCAGCGAGCCCGCGATGATCAGCATCGAGTTGTTCAGCGAGAAGCCGATACCCGCTGCTGCCCAACCGGAGTAACTGTTAAGCATCGACACTACAACCGGCATGTCTGCGCCGCCAATCGGGATGATGATCAGGACGCCCATCACGAAGGCCAGCACCAGCATCAGCGCGAAGGCACTGAGATTGCCGGTCAGCATGAAGGTGATGCCCAGCGCCAGTGTCGCCAGACCCAGCAGCAGGTTCAGCTTGTGTTGGCCGCCGAACTGTACCGGTGCACCCTGGAACAGGCGGAACTTGTACTTGCCCGAGAGCTTGCCGAACGCGATCACCGAACCGGAGAAGGTGATTGCACCGATGGCAGCACCCAGGAACAGCTCCAGACGGTTGCCCGCAGGAATCGAATCACCCAATTGCTTGACGATGCCCAGCGATTGCGGCTCAACAACAGCGGCGATCGCGATGAACACCGCGGCCATACCGATCATGCTGTGCATGAAGGCGACCAGTTCCGGCATCTTGGTCATTTCAACGCGCTTGGCCATGATCGAGCCGGCGGTGCCGCCGACCAGCAGGCCGACGATGACGTAACCGATACCGGCGGTGGCCAGCTCAGTGCCCAGCTTATAGATGAGGCCTACGGTGGTGAGGATCGCCAACGCCATGCCGAGCATGCCGTACAGGTTGCCGCGACGCGACGTGGTCGGGTGCGACAGGCCTTTCAGGGCCTGGATGAAGCAGATGGACGCGATCAAGTAGAGCGTCGTTACGAGGTTCATGCTCATTACTTAGGCGCCTCTTCTTTTACGGCTTTCGGGGCTTTTTTCTTGAACATCTCAAGCATCCTGCGGGTCACCAGGAAGCCACCGAATACGTTCACTGCCGCCAGGGCCACGGCCAGCGTGCCCATGGTTTTGCCCAGTGGCGTAACGGTCAGCGCCGCGGCGAGCATGGCGCCGACGATCACGATCGCCGAAATGGCGTTGGTGACCGCCATCAACGGCGTGTGCAGCGCAGGTGTAACGTTCCAGACCACGTGATAACCGACATAAATCGCCAGCACGAAGATGATCAGGTTGTAGATACCGGGGGAGATAAGCTCTTCCATCGTCTGAATCCCTGCTTAGGCGTTTTTGCGGATGACTTGG
Source organism: Pseudomonas sp. BF-B-15 (assembly GCF_019946675.1). NCBI lineage: Bacteria > Pseudomonadati > Pseudomonadota > Gammaproteobacteria > Pseudomonadales > Pseudomonadaceae > Pseudomonas > Pseudomonas sp. BF-B-15. Next base: position 5,401 of record NZ_JAGYFZ010000050.1, on the reverse strand, counting down.
CCGTCGCGGCACATCAGGCACGCGGCGACGATGTCGTCTTCTAGGTTCACTTCGAACTGGCCTTCTTTGTTGAAGACCAGCTTCAGGAAGTCCAGCAGGTTGCGTGCGTACAGGGCCGAAGCGTCTGCCGCGACTGCGCCGGCCAGATTGGTAGGACCGCAAATGGTCACGCCATTCTCGACCACAACCTGATCGGCCACGGTCAGCGGGCAGTTGCCGCCCTGGGCTGCGGCGAGGTCGATGACCACCGAGCCAGGCTTCATCTGCGCCACGGTTTCCGCGCTCAACAGCGTCGGTGCCTTGCGGCCCGGAATCAGTGCCGTGGTGATGACAATGTCAGCCTGCTTGGCGCGCTCGTGCACGGCCAGGGCCTGACGCTGCATCCAGCTCGCCGGCATTGGGCGTGCGTAACCGCCGACACCGACGGCGCATTCGCGCTCTTCATCGGTCTCATAAGGCACGTCGACGAATTTGGCACCGAGGGATTCGATCTGCTCTTTAACCGCAGGTCGCACGTCAGACGCTTCAATCACCGCACCCAGACGTTTCGCCGTAGCGATCGCCTGCAAACCGGCTACCCCGGCGCCAAGAATCAGCACGCGCGCCGCTTTCACGGTGCCCGCAGCGGTCATCAGCATCGGCATGAAGCGAGGGTAATGGTGAGCGGCCAGCAACACGGCTTTATAGCCGGCGATGTTGGCTTGCGAAGACAGCACATCCAGGCTCTGGGCGCGGGAGGTGCGTGGCGCGGCTTCCAGCGCAAACGCGGTGATTCCGCACTCGGCCAGTTTGGCGATGGTTTCATTGCTGAACGGGTTGAGCATGCCCACCACAACGGTGCCGCTCTTGATCAGAGCGAGTTCGCTGTCGCTGGGTGCGACCACCTTGAGAATCAGCTCGGCACCAAACGCATCGTTGGCGCTGCCAATGGTTGCGCCTGCCGCTTCATAAGCACTGTCGACAACGCTGGCGTTAATGCCGGCGCCGCTTTGCACAGTGACCTTATGACCCTGGCCGATCAGCTTCTTGATGGTTTCCGGGGTTGCAGCAACCCGTGTTTCACCCGTCTGGGTTTCGAGAGGAACACCAATGTGCACGTCAAATCTCCTGCGTGATCTTATTGAGTAAACCCAGGCACTTCGGATGGTGCGGCTGGGGCGGCCGATCAGCACGATCCCGCCAAATCAGGGCGGGGCGCGGCATTTTGCAGGCGAACTTTGTGCCCTTCAAGGGATTATGACGGGTGACGGAAAATTAACTACAAGTCACCCCGTGACCGAATGTCGCAACCAACCGCTTCAATCCCTTGCAGGCCGTGCCTTGTAAGGTTTTTCGCCAAAATTCAAGAAATTACACATCGGTACGGTGAATGCAGCGTTATTGCCATCCAATAGCGGCTCAAGGCCACGTTTTCAGGCGCTTGTGGGACGTTTGTACAGCTTCTAGGTACAGTCTGCGAATATGCGACAAATACTTATATCTGTAGGGCTTTCAGTTTATTGACTACGGGGTCAGCTAATAGCGCAGAGCCTTTATCCTTCTAGGCTGTAGCTTTGTGCCTGATTTACCAGCCAGTCGCGAAATGCCTTCAAAGACGCAGATTCGACCTTTCGATCAGGAATCATCAGGTAATACGCCTTGATGCTGGACAGTGCCTGAACGTTTGCAATCACCAGCCGCTTCTCCGCCAGTTCGCGCTGAATCAGGAACGGCGGGATCAAGGCGATCCCCATGTCATGCATCGCCGCTTGGGCAAGCATGGAGAATAGCTCGTAGCGCGGCCCTGTCATGTCGCGCGGGATATTAAGGTTTTGCGAGTTGAACCATTGGCGCCAGGCATAGGGGCGGGTGGTCTGTTGCAGCAAGGGCAGTTCGGCGATTTCAGCGGGTGTGAGGCTTGTCCTTTTGCCCAGTAGGTTGGGGCTGCATACAGGCATGGGATTTTCGCCCATCAGCCTGTGGGATTCAGTGCCTGACCAGTCTGCATCGCCAAAGTAAATGGCGGCATCGAAGTCTGTGTCGGCAAACAGGAACGGGCGTGTGCGGTTAGTGAGGTTGACTGTCACTTCGGGGTGTTTTTGCTGGAAGTCCTTGAGTCTTGGCAGCAGCCACTGGGTGCCGAAGGTTGGCACGACCGCCAGTTCAATCACGTTGGTACCCTGCTGGCCCATCACTGACAGGGTGTCGCGCTCTACGGCGTCCAGCTGTGTTGCTACCCGACGGCTGTAGGAAAGCCCGGCTTCAGTCAGCTTCACTCCGCGTCGCGAACGTCGGAACAATTCCACACTCAAGAACTCCTCAAGGCTGGCGATCTGTCGGCAGATCGCTCCCTGAGTGAGGGAAAGTTCCTGGGCTGCCTTGGTAAAGCTCTCGTGGCGTGCCGCTGCTTCAAAGCTGACCAGAGCGGTTGTGCTGGGGATCTTCCTGCGCATGTACGTCAACCTCACTAATACATCGTACAAAAAACTGCTTCGCGATGTTTCGGAGTGAGAAATTAGCACAACAGTATGCAAAATCCTCGTTTGTCGTAACGCCGAACCCGGCCTAGGATCAGTCCACATTATTTGACCCGATTCGAGAGGACACACTCATGGGCGGTAAAGTTAGCTTCAACTGGATCGATCCCCTGCTGCTGGATCAACAGCTCACCGAAGAAGAGCGCATGATTCGCGACACTGCCGAGCAATTCGCTCAGCAGAAGCTCGCGCCACGTGTTCTTGAAGCTTTCCGTCATGAAAAGACCGACCCGGCGATCTTTCGTGAAATGGGTGAAGTCGGCCTGCTGGGTGCAACTATCCCTGAGCAATATGGCGGCAGCGGTCTGAACTATGTCAGCTACGGTCTGATTGCTCGTGAAGTTGAGCGCGTCGATTCGGGTTATCGCTCGATGATGAGCGTGCAGTCCTCTTTGGTGATGGTGCCGATCAATGAATTCGGTACTGAGGCCCAGAAGCAGAAGTATCTGCCGAAACTGGCCTCGGGCGAGTGGATTGGCTGTTTCGGTCTGACCGAGCCTAACCACGGTTCCGACCCGGGCGCGATGATTACCCGTGCACGCAAAGTGGAAGGCGGCTACAGCCTGACCGGCAGCAAGATGTGGATCACCAACAGCCCGATCGCCGATGTATTCGTGGTCTGGGGCAAGGACGACGAGGGCGACATCCGTGGCTTCGTTCTGGAGAAAGGCTGGAAAGGCCTGAGCGCGCCGGCCATTCACGGCAAAGTGGGGCTGCGTGCATCCATCACTGGTGAGATCGTCATGGACAACGTGTTTGTCCCTGAAGAGAACATCTTCCCTGACGTCCGTGGTTTGAAAGGCCCGTTTACTTGCCTGAACTCGGCACGTTATGGCATTTCCTGGGGTGCGCTGGGCGCGGCCGAGTTCTGCTGGCACACCGCTCGCCAATACACCCTGGATCGTCAGCAGTTCGGTCGTCCATTGGCTGCTACTCAATTGATCCAGAAGAAACTGGCTGACATGCAGACCGAAATCACCTTGGCTCTGCAAGGCTGCCTGCGTCTGGGTCGCATGAAAGATGAAGGCACCGCTGCGGTCGAAATCACGTCGATGATGAAGCGCAACTCTTGCGGCAAGTCCCTGGATATTGCTCGTATGGCGCGTGACATGTTGGGTGGTAACGGTATCTCCGATGAATTCGGCGTGGCGCGTCACTTGGTCAACCTGGAAGTGGTGAATACCTATGAAGGTACGCATGACGTCCACGCGCTGATCCTTGGTCGTGCGCAGACTGGCCTCCAGGCGTTCTATTAATAGGAGAACGGCCATGGGCGCGCTTTCGCATCTACGGGTACTGGATTTGTCGCGGGTGCTGGCCGGGCCGTGGTCCGGTCAGATACTGGCGGACCTTGGCGCCGAGGTGATCAAGGTCGAGCGTCCGGGCAATGGCGATGACACGCGCGCCTGGGGGCCTCCTTTTCTGAAGGACGCCTATGGCGAGAACACCAGCGAGGCCGCCTATTACTTGTCGGCCAATCGCAACAAGCAATCGGTGACCATCGACTTCACTCGCCCGGAGGGGCAGAAGTTGGTGCGTGAGCTGGCGGCGAAGTCAGACATCCTGATCGAGAACTTCAAGGTCGGTGGTCTGGCGGCTTATGGATTGGATTATGAGTCGCTCAAAGAGGCCAATCCGAATCTGATCTACTGCTCGATCACCGGATTTGGTCAGACGGGTCCTTACGCCAAGCGCGCGGGTTATGACTTCATGATCCAGGGCTTGGGCGGCCTGATGAGTCTGACGGGGCGACCAGAAGGTGATGATGGTGCCGGGCCGGTGAAAGTCGGCGTGGCGCTGACGGACATTTTGACCGGGCTTTACTCGACTGTGGCGATTCTCGCGGCGCTTGCGCATCGGGATCATGACGGTGGTGGTCAACATATCGATATGGCGTTGCTGGATGTCCAGGTGGCGTGTCTGGCTAACCAGGCGATGAACTACCTGACGACAGGCAATGCGCCGAAGCGGCTGGGTAATGCACATCCGAACATCGTGCCGTATCAGGACTTTCCTACAGCAGATGGCGATTTCATCCTCACAGTGGGTAACGATGGGCAGTTCCGCAAGTTTGCGGAAGTGGCCGGGCAGCCGCAGTGGGCGGATGATCCGCGCTTTGCCACCAACAAGCTGCGGGTGGCGAACCGTGCGGTGCTGATTCCGTTGATTCGCCAGGCTACGGTGTTCAAGACCACTGCTGAGTGGGTGTCGCAGTTGGAGCGGGCAGGCGTACCGTGTGGTCCGATCAATGATCTGGCTCAGGTGTTTGCCGACCCTCAGGTAAAGGCGCGCGGTTTGGCGATTGAGCTGCCTCACGCCTTGGCAGGGATGGTGCCGCAGGTGGCGAGCCCGATTCGTCTGTCCGAGACACCGGTGGAGTACCGCAATGCGCCTCCTTTATTGGGCGAGCATACGATGGCGGTGCTGCAGCGGGTGTTGGGCCTGGACGCTTGTGCGGTGACTGCATTAAAGGACGCTGGAGTGCTTTGAGGAGTCCTTCTATATAGAGGGCGTGGTTTTGCTCTTCTATATAGAGGGAAGCGCGCTGTTTTCAGGCTTTCTGCAAGTTATTGATAGAAAGGCTAAATTAGGGGTTGACGGCAGATTCTGGAAGTCTATAATTCGCCCCACTTCCGGCGCAGTCGAAACGGAAAACTCCTTGGTAAACAAAGAGTTACGCAGTTTTCGGCAGCGAGTTGCTTCAGTTCATCGAAGCCCAGAAGGAGTTGAAAGAGCGGTGTTGTGTGGCTCTTTTGATGGTTCGATCTTCTCGGTCGAAAGCGGAGAAAAAGAGGTGTTGACAGCAGCGAGTAACGCTGTAGAATTCGCCTCCCGCTAACGAGAGATCGGAAGCGCAAGTGGTTGAAGTTGCAAAGGAAACTTTG